>NZ_JBSVZB010000006.1:0-241212 GCF_054072015.1 Cupriavidus sp. CP313
TTCCTGCTTCGTTTTAGTCATAAACACAGTCGTATGCCTACCCGCTATTGTAAGTGGGGGACTGTGTCCGGCGATTCAGGGGGCCGCTCCACTGGTGGTCAGCGTCCCAGTCTTGAAGTGGTTGTCGGCCGGATCCGCGGTACTCGCCAGGATGCCTCCCTTCAGGTCGGTATTACCCTTCACATCGACATTAAACCCACCCTTGCCGGCATAGATGCCACTCTGCTCCTGCACCGAGCTGTAGACGCTGTCGGTATTGCCCTGCGTGACACTGCCGCTGGCGTGCACCGTGGTGCCGTAGCAGAAGGGCGGCACGCAGATGCTGGCCTGCATGCCGGACGATGACTCCTTGCTGTGATACGTCTCGGTATCCGGTCGGCTCTCGATGTTCAGGTCCCGGCCCACCGTGCCCTCGATGGTGTCGCCGATGAACTGAGTTCCCTTGAGATTGGTGTCGCGGCCGCTTACCACCGTGACCTTGTCGGTGCCCACCACGTGCGAATTGTGGTTCGTTACCGCCTCGCCGTTGGCCTTCGCCTTGTTCTGGCTCGCTGCCAGCTCGAGCGTGAAGCCGTTCTGATCGCCACCCAGACCAAGCCCCACGCCGACGCCGGCATTGCTGCCCGAGCTGCGGCTGTCCAGGGTGGAGTGGTCCTGTGCGCTTTCCAAGTTCACATCGCGCGCCGCGCTGAGGGTGACGGTCTTGCCCTCGATCTGCACGCCGCGCGCGCTGATGTCGCCGTCGGTGGCGAAACCGTCAGCATCCTTCTGGCGGGAGCCCGTCGCCGCGATGGTGACCGCATTGCCCGCTTTGACGGTCGTGCCCTGGTTGGTGCTCGCCTGGCTGTGTGATTCGCTGCTCTGGCTGCCACCACCCACGCTCGCGGTCACCTTGATCGCTGCGGTCTGGCTCACTCCGCCGCTGGTCACGGCCTGGATCCCCTGGATGCCGTTGGCGATGGCCAGGCCTGCCTGCACGCCATAGAGGGTCGCCACGCGGCCGTCCTTCTTGTCTTCGACGGCGTGTGCGGCATTCTCCGCGGCCTGGGCGGCGGTGACTGTATAGCCTGAGAGGGCCAGCGTCGTGCCGTACTGGCTCATGCGATGGCTTTCGTTCTGGCTGGTGGTGTCCGCGCCGGGATCGAGGATGACGTTCTTGCCGATCAACGTCACATCGTTGCCAGCGGCAATGTCGGCCCCGCGCGCGCTGATGTTCTCACCCGCGGCCATCGTCACGTTGCCCGACTTGCTGACCACCTGGCTGCGGATGGTGTTCTGGGTCGTCTGGTTGGCGTCGGTGTGGTGCGACTCGCTGCGCACGCCCACCGTGCCGGCGTAGCCGGTGCCGCCGAGGTCACCGATCTGGCGGCTGGAGCTGTCCGAGCGCTGCGACAGCGTGTCCTGGCCGGACAGGACGTCGATCTTGCCCTTGGCTGCGGACAGCGCCACATCGCCCTCGGCCGCAATGCCGCTGCCGGCGATGGCGATGTCGCCAGTGCGGGCCTTCACGCCCACGGTGTTGCCCGTGATGACGCTGGCGTTCTGCTTGCTGCTGGCGGTAGCCCCGCTGGCATTGCTGGTCTGGCTGCCGAACGGCACCATGCCGACGCCGCTGTTGTTCGGGCCGCCGCCGATATGGCGGGCCACGTCGCCGGGGCTGGGCAGCGCGTTGCTGAACTTCCAGCCGCTGCTGCTGGCGCTGTTGGAGGCCTGATAGGTGTCGGTTGAGGCGCGGAGCGTCACATCCCGGGCCGCGTCCAGAATGGCCGCGTCGCCGGCGCTGATCGTGCTGCCTGACACCAGGATGTTGCCGTCGAGCGCCTTGCCGTTGGCATCGGTCTCCCCGTTGCCGGTCGCGCGCACGCGCACATTGCCGGCACCGGTGAGGCTGCTGCCACTGCTGGTGGTGGCCACGCTCGATCCTTGAGCGCTGCTCTTCTGGTTGCCGATGCGCACATCGACCTGGGGCAGGGTGAGGGCGGACGCGCCCAGTTCCTTGACCGTGCCGGTCACACGCGAGACGGTGCTGGGGTCCCGCTGCACCGCCTGCAGGTTCTTGATGGTGTCATAGGGCGTCCCGACCAGGGCGACCGACAGGCCGCTGGAACTGTTGCGCTGCTTGGCAGCCTGGTACACGCGATCCACGCCCTCGGCAACGGTCACGTTCTGCGCGAGGATGTCGATATTGCCTGCGCTGGCCTTGTCCTTGTCCTTGTCCCCCTTGCTGCCGGCAATCACATCGCTGCCGATCACGGCGGCATCCTTGCCAGCCGTGATGATGACGTTGCCGTCGCTGGCCCCCACCACGCTGCGCGCGTCGCTCTGGGTAATCGCCAGCGTGTGGCTTGAGCCAGACGATTCGTTCTTGCCTACGGAAACGCCGACGCCGCCCTGGCCTGCGAAGGCGGATACCCCGGACTTCTTGACCTGCCGTGCGTCGCTTTCCTCGCGGATGTTCTGGCCGGCGGTGACCAGCACGTCGCCGCGCGTGGCCGTGAGGGCGACGCCGTCGGTCGCCGCGATGGCGCTCTGGCGCACAGTCAGGTCGTTGCCGGCCTTGACCCGGACGGTGTCGCCGGACAGCGTGCTGCCGACGCCAATATTGCTGTGGCGGCTCGACTGCTCGCTGCTTGAGGTGCGGGACACGAAGCTGCCGCGCTTCGATTGCACGTCGATGCTGCTGTCGTGCAGCTCGCGCGCCTCGGCCACGGTCACGTCGCGGTCCGCCACTACGTTCAGGGTGCTGACGCCTTTGCCGTCGGCGCCGGCCGTCACGTTGGCACCGGTCAGCGTCACGTTGCCCTTGCCGTCGGAACGATCCAGCCCGCCGCCCCGATCGGCGGATTTCACCGCGGCCAGCGTCGCATTGCCGCCGGCGGACAGGTTCACCGCCACGGTGGCCTGGTTGCGGCTGTGGTCTTCTTCCTGGCGGCCCTTGCTCTGGCGCGCCACGTTGTCATGGGTGGTCTCGTTGGTGACGGCGCTGGCCACGAGATCGCCGCCGGCAACCATGGTCAGATCGGTACCCGCCTGGACCTGGGAGCCCTTGAGAGTCGTGTCGCCGCCGCTGCTCGTGGTGAGGCTGCCACCAGTCGTGACGGCGCTGACTGTGTGCTCGGTGCGGCTGTCCTCACCGTGGTGCTTGTCGCTGTTGTAGAGCGACTGCCGGATCTTGCCTTCGAGCGTGTCGAGGGTGAGGTTGCGGCCGGCGAGCAGGGCCGCATCGCCGCCGGCGTTGATGTTCGACCCGGTAGCTGTGATGTCACGGCCAGCCGAGAGCAGCATGTCGCCAGTCGAGGTGATACCCGCCTGCTGGCCATAGCGGCTGGTCGATGCCTCGGAATTCCCGGCGGCGGACTGCACGCCCCGCTGGTCGAAGAGGGTGACGTTCTGGATGTCGCGCCCGGCGACCAGCCCGACCTTGGCACCGCTGATCTGACCAGACTGGTTCAGGATGTCCCGCCCGGCCGAGATGCCCGTGATGCCCTGGCTGCGAATGGCGCCGCCACGATTGATCACGTCATCGCGCGCGGCGATCGAGAGGCGACTCTTCGCGTCGACAATGCCGCTGTTCTGCAGCGTGCCGGCACTGCGCAGCTGCAGGTCGTCAGCCGCGATCAGCGCGCCATTGGCCTGCAGGTCCGCGGCATGCGCGCGTGCCAGGTAGATGCGCGGCACCAGCACGCTTTGGATGCTGCCGTCTGGCAGTGTGACGGTCTCCGACACCAGCCACACGATATCAGTCGTAAGCGCGTCCATCTGCGCTGCGGTGAGCGCCATGCCCGGCAAGAAATTTAACTGCTGGGCGGCATGTACGCCGGACGCCATCAGTGCCTTGTACTGCTCTTCCGCACTGTCGTAGCCTTGCAGATAGACGCGCCCGGTCAGGCTGGTCACCTGGTCGCGAACCAGCTTCTGCTCATAGAAGCCGTCGCCCAGGCGCTTCTGCGTCATGGCCGGGTCGATGCCGAGCAGCCCCAGCATGTAGTCCGACGAGATGAAGTTGCCATACTTCGTGAAGCGCGGATCCGTCTCGATCAGATACGTATAGCCCGGCTCGGTGTGGTACTTGTAGAGGCCATTGGTCGGCAGGCGGATCGGCACGTTGGCCAGCGTCACCGTGTTCACGCCGTGTGCGGTCACCTGGGTGCCGGTCACGGCGGTGCTGCCAGTACCGGCCATCGGGTCACTCTTGCCGACATCCTGGTTCTGGATGCCTCCGCCATAGATGGCCAGACGCCGCCCGGCAGTGATGTTGCCGCCGACCTTGCCGACCACGCCGGGCGTCATCACCACGCTGGGCTGGACGATCTGCCCGACATCGCGGTTGGCGTCCTCGTTCCAGGCGTAGGTCGAGACAATGTCCTGGGTCGAACGGCCATACAGCGTCTGGCCAACGTTGGTGACCGTGGTGGTGCCGAACTGGCCGGATTCCAGCACCCCGGAACTCGTCCGCTGATCGCCGATCTGCATGCTGCCGCCCGAGGCGACGGTGCTGTAGCGGTTGGTGAGGGTGCCGACATTTGCCAGGATCATGTCTCCGCCGGAGACCAGGCTGGCGCTGGGCTGATTCGGGTTGGCGTCGCGATCGGTGACGGTTGTGGTAGTCGTGTCGCGGGCAATCTCGACGCGCTGGAAGCCATTGTGCGCGTCGTTCCGCGTGGCGTACTCCGTGGCTGGATCGTAGTGGATGTCGCGGTTGTAGCCGTCCCAGTAGTTGACCGAGACGACGCCGTTGCTCTCGCTCAGCGTGTTGTAGTCGATCTGGGTGTCAACGCCGTTGATGTCGACAATCAGGCGCTGCCTGGAGTCATCGCGCGAGCGAATCTGGCTCGCGTTGAAGGTGACGTCAATTGGCGTCTTGTACGGGCCTTCCCACACATTCTGCTTGCAGGTGGTGTGCGGGTCGGCGTTGGTCGTGGGGCAGGGGATGTACTTCTCGCGCTTGAGCTCGTGCTTGGTGGCGACGGTAGTGTCGCTGGCGATCACTGGAGCCGGACGCTGGTTGACGACATCCTGCGCGGCGATTTCCACCACGCTGCCGTTGCTGCCGCCCTCGATCGTGCTGCTGTCGTTCAGCAGCAGACCGGTGCGGTTCTTGAGCAGGCCCCGATCGTCACGCTCGCCGTTGGCGGCGACGTTCAGGTCGCCCAAGGTATAGAGCGTGGCGCCTTCCGTATTGGTGTCTTGCTCCCGGCCGTAGACATTCAGGGTATCCGTGGCGGCCATGATCGCCGCGGCGCCGGTGTTGTGGATTTCGCGGGCATTGGTCGTCACCGTACCGCCGATGACCGTGCCGGTGTTATTGAGGATGTCGCCGTTGGTGGTGAGCGTATCGCCTTCGATCCGACCGGCGTTGGCGATATCGGCGGATGCATTCAGGGTCGTCGTGGCCGAATTGATTGTCGCGCCGGCCTCATTGACGATGCGGTTGCCATTGACCGTGAGGGCGTTGACGGCTTCGAGCTTGCCCTGGTTGCTGAAGGTGCCTGTGGTGCCAAACGTCAGGTTGTGCTCGGCCTTCAGCAGATTGGCGGCGGTGTTGTCGTAGTCGCCCTGCATGGCAACCGCGAGGTCGTTCCCCGCATGAACGGTGCCGGTCCCGGTAAATGAGTTGGTGTCCAGGTTGATGTCGCCATCGGCCACCACCTTGCCGCCCTCGTTGCTGAGCGAGGCAAGCTTGAATGCGGTGTTCCCGCCGGAAGCAAGGCTGCCGCGGTCGTTGTTGAGCACAACGCCCGCACCATTGACGGTGAGGCCGGAGCCGCCATAGGCCTGGCCACGGGTATTGTTGAATGCCATGCCGGCGGTAATCTCCATCGCGTGGCCGGAACTCATTTGAGCGCGCGCCGTATTGGCAATCTGGTTCGCGCTGACGGCCACATCGCCGTTGCCGCCCAGTGTGGCCCGGTTGGTGTTGATGAGTGTTGCCGCCGTGACGCCGGTCTTGCCGGTGCCCGTGTTGGCGATCTGGCCGGCGTCGTTGTTGAGCGTTCCCGTGGACGAGACGGCCAGCGTGGTGCCGCCCTGCAGCGCGCCGCCGGTGTTGTCCAGGTCGCCACCGATGGTGGCCTTCAGGTCTTCATCCGCGAGGATCGTGCCTTTACGGTTCGAGAGCGATGCGCCGGTAAACTGGACCGACTTGCCCGAGATCGTACCGCTGTCGTTGCGCCAGGTGACCTGGCTGCCATCGACAGTCAGACGCTGTCTGGCGTAGATCTGTCCGCCGGAGTTGTCGGCCGACTGGGTCAGGTGCAGACCGAGGTCGGTCCCGGCGATCAGTTGACCGCCATTGGTATTGACCAACTGGTCGGTGGTGATGGACACGGCACCATTGCCGCCGATCATGCCAAGGCCGGCCGTACCCGCGGCGTTGCTGTTCTCGATGCGCCGGGCGCGCACCGTAGCCAGGCCCGCACCGGCATTCGTGACGCGGCCCCCGGCGTTGGTGAGCTTGCCATCCACCGACAGTGACATGTCGCCCGCGTCGGTCAGCAGTGCGCCGCCGGTATTGTCGGCATCGCCGCGGATCGCCATGGTCGCGCCATTTTGGGCATAGAGGGTGCCGCCCCGGTTGGACAGCTGCTGCGCGGTGCCGTCGATCCGTGCGGCGCTTATCTTGGCGCCGTCGCTGCGCATCAGGCCCGCGGCATTGGCCGTCAACCCCTGGCCGGCGGTAACAGTGGCGTTGGCCAGATCGAGCGTGCCGGCCTGTGCGGTGCGGACGGGGAACTAATGCCGACCAGCGGTGTGCCGTTGGGCGCTGTCGTGACTGCAGGGCCATGACCCGCGCGTGGGTCGGAGACAATCTGCGCGCCGGCAAGCTGTACATACCCTGTTGACAGCAGCAGCGCCCACGCGATCGGGCGCAGCGTTGCCAAGAACGACCTGCCTGTGCCGCCGGCACGCTCCCCGGATGCTGCCTTGTGCGCGCCGTTGGCACACTCGGGCACGGCCATCAGCATGCCGCGTTGCTTGTTGAAGACCAGACGATAACGGTTTTGATTCATTGCTTCTTCTTACGTCAAGACATCAGAACAACAGCACACTTGATCATTTGTCGCCCCCCGCGACACGTTGATAGACCGACTCAGTGCCAGCAACGAAGCGCTCGAGGTCGAAGGACAGTTCACTGCGCCTGCGCGCGGCAGCTCCCATTTCCTGGAGCGCCTCCCGATGGTTCAGGATCTCCTGCAGACAATCGGCAATCTGCAATGGCGACCGGGGTTGCACGATCCAGCCATCGACATGGGGGGCGATGTTCTCGGGCAAGCCGGCGTAGTTCGTGACCATGACGGGTTTTGCCATCGCCATCATTTCGCGACAGGCAAATGAAATTGTCTCCACGGCATGCGACAGGACGAAGCCAACGTCCAACGCTGCAATGGCAGGCCGTACGTCGCTGACCACACCGAGCGCCGTAATGGCGCCCTCCATATCCAATTCGCGGATTCGTGCCAACTTCTCGGCATCTGGCGGTTCGCCCGCCACCAGGATATAAATGGCTGCGCGATCGCGCGCCGGCAAGCTGGCGACCGCTTCAACCAAATCCATCGTCCCCTTGTATCCGGTGAACCCGGTAACGGTGCCCACGATCAACTTGCTCAGGTTGGCGTCACCCAGCAACTGCCTGCGAACTGCCTGCGTCGCTGCCTGGTCGTAAGGAAAGAAATGTGTCACGTCCACGCCGTTGTGCACTGTCGTGACGCCGCAGGTTCCGTATGGTGTCGCCGACATGGCTCTCGCTGTGTGATGGCTTACGGCGATGACGTGGTCCGTCGCGATGCGCGCGCGCAGAAGGCTGGAGAATCCCTTTCCTACCGCAGTGGAGGCATGGCGCGTATACACCACCTTGGGCTTCGGCTCCCCCAGCCCGGCCATCGCGTACATCATCATCCTGTGGTCTGGCGACCCGTTGACGTGGACGATGTCAAAGCACTCGCGGCGTATCAGGTCGCGCAGCTGCCCGCGAACTCTCAGGATGTGCAGTAGATTCTTGGGCTTGCTCGGGAAATCCATGGCAACTACCTCAACGCCGGGAATTTCCCGAGACTGTTTATAGACATCACTGGTAGACGGGCATGCCACGAACACCTGATGGCGAGCAGCGAAAGCCTTCGCCAGTTCGCGAATGTAGGTGGTATGCCCGCCAGCCCAGCCCACGTGAGCGTTTGTCAACAGCAGCTTCATTGCTAGTGTTCTTAGTATTGAAGGGTCAGGGAGAATCCGCCTGTCGGCGAACGCGTGGGAAATCCGTCGGGCTTGTAGAGAGCCCAACCCAGGAAGGCGTCGTAATAGAGGCCCTTGACGGGCGAGCCGCGCAGGCCGATCGCCGTGCCAGCCAGGGTCTTGCCCGGCAGATAGGCGGCGCTCGGACCGCTCACGGTGCCGGCATCCAGCCCCATGTAGAAGCTGTGGCCCGTGTAGCCCAGCGGCACTTCCAGATCGTTGCGCCAGTAAAAGCCCCGCTCCGCGGCCAATGTCACGTCCCCGCTGAAGCCACGTACCGTCCAGCGATTGCCGATGGAGAGGAATTCGGAGGCCAGCAACTGGCGGTCGGAGTATTGGCCGTGGAAGGTGGTGGCGTAGCGCAGCGGCAGCCGGCGCTCGGCGGAGAGCGGCACGGTGAACGGCACCGAGAGCGTCGCGTCCAACAGGCCGATGCGGTACAGGAACTTGTCGCGCTGGCTCGGAGCGTCGGGCACGATCGTCTTCACCTGGGTCTGGCCGTTGAGCCAGGGCACCCCGAAACGGTAGGCGAGCGACAAGTCGAGTTGCGCGGTGCCGAAGTAGTGCCGGTGCAGCCAGCCGATCTCGGCAAAGGTTGTGCTGCG
Organism: Cupriavidus sp. CP313; assembly: GCF_054072015.1. Taxonomy (NCBI): domain Bacteria; kingdom Pseudomonadati; phylum Pseudomonadota; class Betaproteobacteria; order Burkholderiales; family Burkholderiaceae; genus Cupriavidus; species Cupriavidus sp. CP313. Next base: position 8,835 of record NZ_JBSVZB010000006.1, read on the forward strand.
CTGCTGATTCAGGATCTCAGTGTCTTCGATGAAGGCGTGGCTCCAGCGATGGCCGATGCGGAACTGCAGGCTGTTCTTCTGGAACTGGTCGCGCTGGAAGAGGTACATGGCCTTCAGCTCGGCATTCTTCGAGTTGCCGCTCGACTCGAACACCTGATTCACGCCGGCGATGCGCTGGAAGTAATCGCTGCTGTTGGCGGAGGTGGCGAAGGTCCAGTCGCCCCACGGCACGGAATAGAAGGCATTGAAGCCGCGCGAGCCTCGTCCACCCTGATTGACGCTGGCGTCGTGGCCATAGCCGATATTGAAGAGGTCATTCAACCCAAGCAGGTTGTCGATGCCGAGCGACAAATTGCCCTGGAGCTTGCCGGTGGCGGTATTGCCACTGTCATCGAGCGAGGCGATGAGCTTCCAGGCTTTGGTACGCCGCACGGTGATCACTACGTCCGACTCGCCCGGCAGCTCGCCCGGGACGATCTGCATCTCGACGTCCTGGCTGGGTACCCGCTTCATCTGCTCCAGGCCTTGCTCCAGGTCCCGCACGTTGAGCAGGTCGCCGGGGCGTGCGGGGAACGCGGACTTCCAGCTCCCGCGCAGGGTTTCATCAGCAAAGCGGATGTGGCGGATGACGCCTGGGATCAGGGACAGGCGCAGCACCCCGGTCGACAGGTCCTGCTCCGGCACCGCCACACGGGTGGTGGTATAGCCTCGGCCAAGAATCTGCGCGCCTAGGCGCCTGACGATGGTGTTGACGCCGTCGCGGCCGACGCACTGGCCGGCATACTGGTCCAGGTATTCCTGTGCAAAGCGGAAGGTGTCCATCGGCAACGCGCTTGCGCCCAATGCGCGGATGCTTCCCGGCAGTGCCTCTGGAACGGAAAGCTGGACGCGATTAATGGCAAAGCAAGGCGATTCCGCCGGTAAGTGCGTCAACAGCGCTTCGCGTTCAGCCGCGGCGCCGTCCAGCGACACGTTGGGCGCCTGGACCTGGCGGGCGCGCTCGTCGGCCTGTTCGATATTGCGCTCACGCTGGCGCTGCTGATTTTGCTCGGCGCGCGAACGGCGCAGCGCTTCTTCGACGTCGGGCGGCGTCTGGCCGAGCGCGCCACCCGCCAGCGCAACGCTTGCCGTAGCGCCAAGCAGCCTGGGAAGTAGGGAAGGAAAGCGACGTCTCATCAATTCGAAAGCGCAAACGGGGCCGGGCTGCATTCCGATTTCGAAAATGCAGCCTATGGTTGTTGGTTCCGGGGGCGATATGCCGCACGATAATGGAACGTTGCTACGCCCCAATCGCGAGATTGCAAAGATTCACATTCCGTGACGAAAATCAAACGCCAACGAATCAATGCGCTTTTGAATTTCAGGCAGGCGAGCGGCTATTAGCGCGCAAAGATAACAATGCCGCAAGCAGACGCATATAGGACGATTTCTATTTCTCGCTCGGAAATTTCTGCATTTCCAGCCGAGTAGTAGTGATCTGCGGCAGTTGCCGGGACATTGAGAGGGCGACCTCATCAAAGGCGCGTTCAATCGGTCGACCGTCGGCACATTGGTGGAGCGAAAGACACGCATCGTGATTTTGTGCCGCATGGACGGCTGCACCGCCCAGGGCGCGCTCGCCCATTGGCGAATGGCGGGCAGGTTTGGCAGCGGTCTGCTAGCGCCGGGTGAACATCGACTTCCTGATAATGGCATGCACGCCCCAGTTGCCATTGACCACCTGCGTGATGCCGAAATCCACCGCAACGGAGATCAGCGCGACCGCCTCGTCCTCACTCAGCCCCTTGACCGACATGAGGAAGCGGCGTGTCTTGCGGAAGGCGTCGCGCATGGCGTCGTCGAGGGTGGACTTCAGGTAGATGTGGCTCTGCGCCATCTGGCCCAGTTCAGCCAGGTGGTTCGGCGAGCTGAAGCCATGCAGGATCCATTCGTCGGCGGTTTCCACCAGCGGGTAGCTCAGGTCGGCGAAGGGAGCGCCGCGGTCGATCATGGTGCTCTTGTGCAGGATGAGCTGGAAGTCACCGGTGAGCGAGCATTCGATGGCCGTGCCGCACAGCTCGGAGTCTCCCTGCGAGGCATGGGGATCGCCAATCGACAGCAGGGCGCCCGGCACGGCAACCCTGAGATAGACGCTGGCGCCCCGGGTGACGCGCCAGTTGTCCAGGTTGCCGGCGAAGCTGGAGGGCGGGATGGAGTCGATCAGGCCGTCCTGCGCCGGCGCCACGGCGATGACGCCGAAGTGGGGGCGGACCGGTATCTCGATATCGCGCAGCACGTCGTAGTTCTTGACGATGGTGTCGTGGTCGACTGGTACGCCGGGATAGTCGATGGTCGGGTGCAGCACGCCGAACGGATCGCGCTGCGGCGTCCAGCGGAAGTTGTAGACCGCGCGCGCCCGGCTATCGGCACGTTCGCAATCGATCTCGAAGACGGTGACCACTTCGCGCTCGCGCGGCTCGGTCAGCATGTCGCGATAGTGAAAGCCCCACCAGGTCGCGGCGTTGCTGCCGAAGGCCCTGCCGGCAAAGCGCGGGTTGCAGCACGGGCGCGGGCGCACGTCGAGGATGCGCACCTCCAGCACATCGCCGGGCATGGCGCCGCGCACCGCGACCGGGCCGGTGCAGATATGCACGCCAAAGCCTTCGCCGGCGCCGCGGCCATAGACCGAGGCGTCGATGGGGCCGGCACCGCGCCGGTTGACGTTCTTCTGCTCTGCGGTCCAGTGAAAGACGCTTTCGGCGCCGGCGTCGCCGTCGATCATGCGTTCCCGGTCGTCAGAGGCGTGCTGCGTCAGTGTTTCGATGGTGACGGTGTCGCCGGGCATGACCTCAAGCACGGGCGGCAGGTCGTGGCTGAGATAGCCCCAGTGCACGGTCTTGTCCGTGGCCTGCAGCCAGTGGTGCCGGCCTTCCGGGCGGGCGGCGTGCGAGCGGGCCTGGGTGATGGGGACGATGGTGGGCGCCGGTTGCAGGCGCGCAGCAGAGCCATCGTTCGCGGGCGCGCCAGGACTGGCGGGAGCACGTTTCGCATTGGCCGGAAGCCCGCGGGAGACATTCTGCGGTGGGCGATGCTCGGGCGTGTTCGCCGTCTGCTCACGGTAGGCGCGGGGCGAGATCCCGAACTGTTCGCGAAACGCGTGGCTGAAGTGCGAAGGGTCGTTGAAGCCCCAGCGATAGCAGATGTCGGAGACCGAGAGCTTGTCGTATTGGTGGTTGGCCAGGTCGGCCCGGCATCGCTCAAGCCGGCTGGTGCGCAGGTAGGCGGAAAAGCTGCTGCCGGATTTCTCGAAGAGCTTCTGCAGGTAGCGGGCCGACATGCGCTCGTCTGCGGCGATGGCGGCGAGGCTGAGTTCCGGCTCGGCAAGGCGTGCGTCGATGCGGCTGCAGACGCGCGCAAAGACGGCCGCGCGCGAGGGCGTCATGTCCGGCGGTGCGCTGGGCTGGCTGTCGGCCAGCGCGGCGTCAAGGCAGGCGGTGATGGTGTTGTCGAAGGGCTGGATGGCCTTGGCGTTTGCGGACACGATGGTGTCGAAGCTGGCCGCCATGGACTGGAGCAGGCGGGCAAACAGTTCCGCGGCGTCGCCGCTCAGCACCAGCGCGGAGCGAGGCAAGGGGGCGGTGATGCGTGCGCTGAGCAATGCCTGGCCGATATGCACGATCAGCATCCGGAAGCTGGTGGCCAGGGCCAGCCTGCGGGCGGCGTGTTCCGGCACGCAGACAACCTGCCCGGGCCGCAGCGGTTCATGCAGTTCCGGCGCAGCGAGGTGCGCTTCGCCTTCTGTCAGCATCAGCAGCATCAGGCCGCGGCCATCGCCGCTGGTGATGGCTAGCGTCTGGGGGACCGACGCAATGCAGGCCAGCTCGATGCCCGCGGGGGTGGTCCGGGACTCGATCGTGCCGTGCAGGGTGTGATCGGCGCACAGGCTTTCGCAATGCAGGCGTGCGGCGCGGAGTTCGTCACGCCAGGCTGCGCCGCGCCGGTTGCGTGGATAGGCTTCGGTGGAAAAACGCAAAAGGTGCAATTGAGCCTCCCTGGCATCACGCTGCAACAGCGAAAACGGGCGGACATTGCTGTCCGCCGCGCATCCAAAGCATTTCTTGCGAAGGCCAGGCCCTCCGCTAGCCGAACAGCAACTGCCCCCGCATCGCGGCCACCAGTACGAATCCCGCAAACGTGCCAAAGATGGCGAAGATCCCGCCGAGCACGTTCGGGGCCGGTATCGGCGCACGTACCGCAGTGTAGATAACGCCAGTCACCAAGCCAACGGCTGCGGCCTGCAGCTCGGTGCTGCCCAATGCAATTTCGACCATGTCATTCCCCAATCTCATGAATTGCGCGTGATTCAGCGGCTTTCCGGCGGCCGCCCGAAGGCGATGGTCCTGCGCCAGGCGTGCACGATCAGGTAGCCGATGTAGGTGAAGAGGATGGCGCAGATCCCGCCGGTGACGTTTGGCGCCGGGATCGGCAGGTTCAGCCAGGAATACAGGGTGCCGGTGACCAGGCCGACAATCAGTGCAACCAGCTCGTTGCGTCCTATGTAGACGTATTGCATGCGGCGTTCTCCCTTTGTATTGAGTTGACGGCTCAGCCCTTGTCCTTGGGCGGGAAGATCGAGCGCGGCATGGTGCAATGGATGCCCTGGGTGCCATCGACGACTTGCGTCACGCCGAAGTCAGCCGAGACGCTCATGAGCGAATAGGCATCGTCGCGCGAGAGTCCCTGTTGCTCGGTCAGCAGGTGGATCATGTCGCGGGCCGCGTTCTTGCCGGCTTCATCCAGGTCTTCATGAAAGCCATGGACGACCCAGCAATCCGGCGTTTCCAGCAGCGGCGACGGGAAGTGGAAGTCCTTGCGCAGGACCACCTGGAAGAGGACGTTCAATGAGGCCTCGATGGCGGTGCCGCTGACTTCGCCGTCGCCTTGCGAGATATGCGGGTCGCCGATCGAGAACAGCGCGCCGTCGACCTGGACCGGGTAGTACATGGTGGCGCCGGCGCCGATGCGCCAGTTGTCGATATTGCCGCCATGCAGGCCGGGCTCGACCGTCGAGACGCGGCCGCGCGCATCGGGCGCGACGCCGGCCGTGCCAAGGTGCGGCCGCACGGGAACGCGCACGCCGGCCAGCGCGGGCTGCCGGCAGCATTCGCGTTCGTCGACGACCTTGCCGGGGATGGTCAGCTTGCCGGGATAGTCGAAGGCGTACAGCGCGTGCGCGGTGTTGGAGGCCTGGTCCAGCTCATAGATGGTGACCCGCTCCTTCTCGAACTCCTTGTAGAGCTGGCCCCAGTGCGCGGCGACATTGGCCCCGAAGCGGAAGCGGGGAATCATCTGCAGGTAGCGAACCTCAAGCACATCGCCGGGCTTGGCATCTTCGACAAAGATGGGCCCGGTCATGATATGCACGCCGGGGTTGCGGTCGTCTTGGGGAATTGTCTGGTAGAGCTGGCGGATGGCGTCGTCCATCATCAGGTCGGGGGCATCGCCGGCATGGTGGGTCACCGCTTCGGCGCGAATGAGGTCGCCGCTTTTCACGGTCAGGGCGGGCGCCTTGGCGGCGTCGAAGTAGCCCCAGTGGACGGTCTCGGGGCGGGCGGGCAGGTCGTGCAGCATGTTGTCTCCTTTGTTTTTTTGCAGCCGTGTCCGCAGCCGTTCACCCGGTGAACGGCTGGATTCGATGAAGTAATCAGGGACACTGGCTATGCGTGGCAGGCGGGGTATGCCTGGTACCGCACGGCAGTCCTGCAGGCGCCGCGCGGTGAGTCAATACTAGGAACAGGGCGTTCCGGGGCAGTAGGGCGATTCACCCCAAACTCTTGTGTTGCTGCGTACTAAGGTAAACCCGCAGCACGCTGCCGGGTAGCGGCGGAGTGCTGTCGCGCCTGAGCGCCGGCGGCATTCCGTGCGGCGAGGTGCTGGGGCTGCTGGAGGCACTGCGCTCAAAGCGCTCGGCCGAAGCGGGTTTGCTGGCCGAGATGCCCAACCCGGAGACCGGCCGCGTAGAAGTATTGGCGCCGCCGTACCGCCTGGACGGCCAGCGCGTGCCCGTGCGCGCCGCGCCGCCGCTGCTGTCGCAGGACACGGAGCGGGTGCTGGGCGATCTGCTGGGCATGGATGCCGGGCAGGTGGCGGGGCTTAAGGCTGCCGGGGTGGTCTGACCGTTGTTGGTGTCGCGCCGGTGCAAAGCCGGCGCAATTGCCACCCGTCAGTCACTTGCGGGGCTGGCACTGGCATGACCGCCAACCAGGGAGTCTTAGTCCGGGTCCACGTCGCCAGTCAGGGCGGAGACGTCTACCACGTACATCTGCCGCTCCGACGCATGGATCGAATCGATGCACACGTGCCGCCCGTCGCGGCTCCAGCGTGGATGCAGGTCGCAGCGGTTTTCCTTCTTCAGGTCCGAGCTGGTGTAGTAGCTGCCCAGGTCATGGCGCACGCCCTGCGCCATATCGAAGAGAAACAGCACGCGCTCGCTGGTGTGCGCGTCCGGATAGGTGTCGCTGAGCAGCCAGCGCTTGTTGGTGGGCGAGAAGGTCATGTGACCGTTCTCGGTCAGGGTGCCGTCGCCGATGACTTCAACCTTGCCGCCGGGGCTGTCGTGATAGAGGTGGTAGTGGATGTTGCCCGCGTGCGGTCCCCACACGATGATATGGGTGTCGTCCTGCCAGAGCGGGTGAGAGATCTGGTACTCGGATTTCTCATAGTCGAAGGTGCCGACCGCGCTTGGGTCGAAATCTTCAGCCAGCTGCGGCAGCGGATGGTCGGAGCATTCGAGCAGGCGCATGTCGCTGCCGTCCGGGTTGACCGTGATCAGCCGGTGCAGGAAGCAGGTTTCGTCCTCGACCCGTTCGGTCCAGCGGTGCAGCAGCAGCACGCGCGACGAGGACGGGTTAATTTCGATATGGCTGACCCAGTGGATGGCCTTGTCCATCGAGGCGCGCGGATGGAAGTTGCGCAGGGCTGCGTAGCTGACGCTCAGGCGCGTCTGGCCGGTGCGCAGGTCCATGTAGTGGATGCCGTCGCCGGCGGGCGCATTGTCCAGCGCGGGCTGGGTGCCGTGGTCGCTGTAGCCGATGGTCTGGTGCGTGACGTAGAGGCGGCGGTAGTCCACGCACAGTGCATAGCGGCTGTCCGGCGCGAGCACATAGAGCGGCATCGGCAGCTGGCGCGCTTCACCGGTGTCGAGGTTGAAGATGGTGGCGCCCAGGTTGGGATAGAAGGCCTTCGCGTCCTGGGTGCGGCAGTTGTAGACAAGCTGGCGCTGCGCTTCGCCATCCAGCCATTGCAGCTGCGAGCCCATCTGCCAGTTCCAGGCGGTGGTTTCCCCCACGCGATGGAAGCGCTCGTTGTCCTGCAGGTCGAAGTAGCCGATCTCGGCAACCAGGTCGGGGGTCAGGTCAGCATCGGCCATCGGCACGCGCTGCGCCAGCAGGTAGCGGCCGCTGCGCTCCCAGTTGGTCTTGTTGTAGTAGCCGAAGAAGTGATGATGCTCGCCCGCGCCGACGCGGCGGCAGGGCAGCGGCGTGGCAATGATGCGTTCCGTTGACATGAAGCGTGTGTGTCCGTGTTGAAGCTGAAGTCTGGAAGGGCCAATGGCTGGCCGCGCGGCCAGCCATGAAAGGGGAGTGTCCGTGTGTGGATGGAAGCCGCTTATTCGGCAGTGATCTTGCCCTTCAGGATCACCTGGTCCCAGCGCACTTTCTCCGCGGCGACGAACTTCTGCGCGGCATCGCGCGTATTGGCCACCGGGGTCATGCCCTGCTCTTGCAGTCCCTGCCGGAACTCCGGCGTGGCCACGATCTGGCGGATATCGGCGTTGAGCTTGTCCGCGATCGCATCGGGCACCCTGGCGCCAACCGCAACCGTGGTCCAGGAAGTCGCCACGAACGACGGGAAGCCGGCTTCGCTGGCAGTGGGCACATCGGGCAGCGCCGCCGAGCGGGTCTTGCCGGTCACCGCCAGCGCCTTGAGCTTGCCGGAGCGGATATAGGCCAGCGTGGTGGGCGGATTCTCGAACATCATGTCGATCTGGCCGCCGAGCAGGTCCGTCATGGCCGCGGAGCTGCCCTTGTACGGCACGTGCGTGATCGGGGCATTGGCGTTGAGGCGGAACAACTCGCCCATCATGTGCACCGAGGAACCGACGCCGGCCGAGCCGAAGGTCCGGGTGTCTGGCTGCTGGCGCGCCAGGCTGGCCAGTTGCTGCAGGTTGTTCACCGCCAGCTTCGGGTTGACCACCACCACGTGCGGCATCTCGGCCAGCACCGTCACGACCTTGAGGTCGGTGGCGGGGTTGTAGTTCAGCTTACTGAAGGTGGCATAGGTGGCGTGCAGGCCCAGCGAGCCCAGCAGCAGCGTGTAGCCGTCGGGCGCTGCATCGACCACGGCCTTGCCCCCGATATGGCCGCCGGCGCCGGGCCGGTTCTCGACCACCACCGATTGCTTGTAGAGCTTGCCCAGTCGGTCGGCCAGCATGCGGGCCTGCAGGTCCGAACTGCCCCCCGCGCTGAACGGCACGATGATCCGGATGGTGTGGTCCGGATAGCCCGCCTGGGCGAGTGCGCCGCCGGTGCCGGCGATGGCCAGCACGGCCGCAACGATCCCGCGTTTCCAATCATTCCGGGGCGAATGCCGCTTCATCACTTTTCTCCTTGGGTTCTGGTCCTGCCGTCTTGGAAGCGGCAATGCGAAGCGAGTGTAGAGGAGGGGTTGGCATTCTGAATAATTCTTTGTTCAATGTACCCTATGCAGATTTGATATACATTGCCCGACTCGCCAGTCCCTTGCCGATGCCATGTCCCGTCCCTTGAATTTCCGCCAGATCGAGGCGTTCCGCGCGGTCATGCTGACCGGAACCACGACCGCGGCCGCTGCCATGCTGCATACGACCCAGCCGTCTGTGAGCCGTTTGCTGGCCCAGATGCAGGCGGCGACTGAACTGAAGCTCTTCGATATCCAGAAAGGCCGGCTGCGGCCGACGCAGGAGGCGCAGCGCCTGTTCGACACGGTGCAGAACCACTTCCAGGGGCTGGCGCGGATCGAGCAGGACGTGGCGGTGCTGCGCAAGTCCGGCACTGGCGTGCTGCGCATCGGCTGCACGCCTTCGCTCGGGCTGGGGGTAATGCCCAAGGTGATCCGGCCGTTCACCGAGCGGCACCCGGACGTGCATATCAGCCTGCAAACGGTCGGCGGGCACCAGTTGCGCGAAGGGCTGCTGCATGGCCTGTACGACCTGGTGCTGACCACCAGCGAGATCGACCATCCGCACCTGGATGTCAACGTGGTGCATCAGTCGGGAGCGGTGTGCGTCATGCACCCGGAACATCCGCTGGCGGCGCGCGACACCCTTCGCGTGCGCGACCTGCGCGGTCAATTCCTGATCCTGCTGAACGCAGACGATGCGCTGCACCTGGCGGTGCAGCGGCTCATGCAGCGAGCCGCCGTCGAGCCGTCGGCGACCATCGAGACCACTTACTCAGGCACGATCTGCACGATGGCGGCCGAAGGGGCGGGCATAGGGATCGTCAATCCCTATGTCGCGGCTGTATTCGGACATGGCTTGCGCGTGGTGCCGCTCGCACCACGCTGCCCGGTGGAGGTGCGCATGGCGTTTTCCGGGCATTCCGCGCCATCGGAGATCGCGGAGGAATTCGCGGCGCTGCTGGCGGCGCATTTTCGCGTGCGCTCGCCGTTGGCGGAGAAGACGGGGCGGGTGCGGGGCGGCTGAGCGGCGGGTATGCCCCGCGCGGGGCGCATCAGCCTGCGCTGCCGCCCTCCAGCGCCGCCCCCCGCGCCTCCATCGTCCTGCGCGCAATATTGAGCTGGTGGATCTGCGTCGTGCCCTCATACAGCCGGAACAGCCGCACATCGCGATAGAAGCGCTCGGCCACGGTGCGCGCCATATAGCCGCTGCCGCCGAACACCTGCACCGCGCGGTCGGCCACGCGGCCAGCCATCTCTGAGGCGAACAGCTTGCACATCGACGCCTCCATGGTCACGTCTTCGCCGGCGTCGCGCTTGCGCGCGGTGTCCAGCACCAGTGCGCGGGCGGCGTGCAGTTCCGTATTGCTGTCGGCAATCATCTGCTGCACCAGCTGGTAGTCCGCGATCGGCTTGCCGAACTGCCGGCGCTGCGCCGCGTAGCGGACCATCTCGTCGACCAGCCGGATGGCCGGCCCCACGCACAGGCCCGCGAGGTTGATGCGCTGCTTGTTCAGCGCCTTCATCGCCGTCTTGAAGCCGACATTGGGTTTGCCGCCGACGATGGTGCTGGCCGGTACGCGGCAGTCCTTCAGGTAGACATCGCCTACCGGCGAGCCGTGCTGTCCCATCTTGCGTTCCGGTTCGCTGGTGCTGAGGCCCGGGGTGCCGCGCTCGATCAGGAAGGCGCTGATGCCATGGGCGCCGGGCGTATCGGGATCGGTGCGGGCGAACACGGTGAAGAGGTCGGCGATCGGGGCATTGGTGATGAAGCACTTGGCGCCGTTCAGCACGTAGTGATCGCCGTCCTGGCGTGCGGTGGTTTGCAGCGACGTCGCATCGGAGCCGGCTTCGGGCTCGGTCAGCGCAAAGCAGCCGGTCACTTCACCGGAGGCCAACCGCGGCAGGTAGCGCTGCCGCTGCGCTTCGGTGCCGTCGGCCACCAGCGATTCGGAGGCGATGCCGGTGTTGCCGCCAAAGCGGGCACGGAACACGGTGGCGGCCTGCGAGACCTCGATATTCACCAGCGCCAGTTCTTCCGTGGTCAGCCCTGCGCCGCCGTACGCTTTGGGGATGCTGTGGCCGAACAGGCCGAGGCGGCGCATCTGCTCGACCACGGGCTCGGGGATGAAATCGGTACGGTCGATCTCCGCCTCTAGCGGGATGCAGGTTTCCAGCACGAAGCGGCGGATATCGGCAAGCAGCGCTTGCTGGCGGGCGGAGTCGCGAATCATGGAGGGTTTCCGGTTGGTTGGATGAGCGTGTGCGGCTACTGTGCCGTGATGCCGGCGGTCTTCAGCACGCCGGTCCATTTCTTGGTTTCGGTGCCCAGGAAGCGGTCGAATGCGGCGGTGGATTGCGGTGCCAGATCCATGCCGAGCTCGGCCAGGCGGTGAGCCGTGGCAGGGTCCGATGTGGCCTGCGCGGCGGCCTCGGCCAGCTTGCGTACCACCGCGTCCGGCGTGCCCTGCGGCGCGACCAGGCCGAACCACGCACCCACTTCATAGCCGGGCAGGCGCACGGCCTCGGCCACGGTGGGCACGTCGGGCAGCGCCTGCGAGCGTTTTGCCGAGGTCACCGCCAGCGCCCGCAGCTTGCCGCTTTGCACCTGCTGGCGGGCAATGGCCGAGGTCAGCGCCATCATCGAGACGCGCGCGCCCAGCAGGTCGCTCATGGCCTCGGGCTGCCCCTTGTAGGGCACGTGGGTAAGCTTCACGTGCGTCATCTGCGCCAGCAGTTCCGCCGAGAGATGGTTCGAGGTGCCGACGCCCGCGCTGGCGTAGGTCAGCGTGCCGGGCTGGCTGCGCGCGGCGTCGAGCAGTTCAGGCAGCGTGCGCAGCGGTGACGCGGCCGGCACCACGATCACGTTGGGTACGGCACCAATGCCCGCCACCGCGCGGAAGTCTTTGCCACCCTTGCCCTGGACCGACGGGTTGAGCAGCGGCCCGACCACATAGCTGGGGCTGGCCGCCAGCAGCGTATAGCCGTCGGCGGGCGACCGGGCGACGAAGTCCGCGCCGATGGCGCCGCCGGCGCCGGTCTTGTTCTCGACGATGACGGGCTGCGTCAGCACCTTCGCCATGTTCTCCGCGGTGATGCGGGTGACGGAGTCGACCACGCCGCCGGCGGAGAACGGCACGATGATCCGTATCGGGCGGTCCGGGAAGCGCGCCGCATTGTCAGGGGCGGCCAGCGCTGGCAGCGGCATCAGCGCGGCGCAGGCCAGCATGCCGGCGGCGAGCCGGCGCAATGGTTGGATGGCATCCATCTTGTCTCCTTGGGTTGCCTGCGCCAGGGGATTTCCCGCGGCGCGGTTTCATGCGGGCCTCTGGCGGGCCGCTTGTCATTGCCGGCGACATCACCGGCAGACTGCATTGCTGTGTCCTGTCGGCTACCGCGCGCAGCTCAGTTCGATCTGCCGCACCGCCTCGCGCAGCCTTGGCGCCACCTCGCGCTCCAGCATGTTGTCGCGGTTGCGCGATGCGGCGATGGTGCAGTTCAGCGCGAACGCGTCTTCGTGCAGCGACTGGCGCACGGGTGCCGCGATCGCGTGGATCTCTGGCCGCCACTCGCCGCGGCTCAGGCAGTAACCGTGGGCGCGAAAGTGCTTCTGGTCGTCCGCCCACATCTGGCGCTCAACGTTGAAGCGCTCCGGATCGTCCACGCGCAGCCGGTTCAGCAGTGCCGTGCGCTCGTCGGCGCTGCAGGCCAGCAGGACCGCGCGACCGATTGCGCTGGCCAGCAGGGGCCGGGTGCTGCCGATGTCCGGCTGGTAGAGGTTGCCCGGATCCAGCCGGCAACTGTCCACGTACACCACCGACAACCGCTCGCGCATGCCCAGGTTCACCGTGCAGCCGGTTTCCCGCGCAATGGCCTCCATGTAAGGCCGCGCCACCTGGCGGATCGCCAGCCCGGCCAGCATTGGGTAGGCCAGCGCGAGCACGCCGGCGCCCAGCCGGTACTTCTGGTTGCCGGGCACGCGGCTCAGGAAGCCGAGCAGCCCCAGCGTGTAGGTCAGCCGCGACACCGTCGCCTTGGGCAGCCCGGTGCGCGCCACGATGTCCTGGTTGCCCAGCACCGGGCTGGACGGCGTGAAGGCACGCAGCACCTCCAGGCCGCGCGCCAGGTTGGTGGCGAACTGGCGGTCGGTGGCCAGTGCGTCCTCGCTGGCCAGGCCCGGCAAGGGCAGGTGTTCCGGATTGCGGTCCATGCTGTGCGGTGGTTGCTTGGGTTCCATGCTGGGATCCGGGGATGGGGGGCGTCAATGTTGTAGCACGACCGTTCCGCACAGCGAAACCGTACTTGCATCCGGGCCAGCCGCCTGCCACCTTGCAGCAGACGCCAATGCCGCCGGAGGCCCGCCATGCAAGACAAAGACGCACTCGCTGTATCGCCAGACGCACACTGCACGGGCCCGCTGGGCGGACTGCGCATCCTCGACATGGCCACCGTGGTGGCCGGCCCGTTTTCCGCCACGCTGTGTGCCGACATGGGCGCCGATGTGGTCAAGCTGGAGCTGCCTGACGGCAGCGATCCGCTGCGCGGGTTGGAGCCGGTTACCGAGGACCACGCCCTGTACTGGAAGGTGACCAACCGCGGCAAGCGCGGCATCTCGCTCGACGTGCGCACGCCGCGCGGCCGCGAAATTTTCCTGCGCTTGCTGCCTCAGTTCGATGTGCTGGTCGAGAACTTCCGCACCGGCACGCTGGCGCGCTGGGGGCTGGATCTCGACACCCTGCATGCGGCCAACCCGAAGCTGATCGTGCTGCGGCTGACCGGCTTCGGCCAGACCGGGCCCGATGCGGCGCGGCCGGGCTTTGCCCGCATCTTTGAAGCCAGGAGCGGCTTCACCAACCTGGCGGGCACCGCGCAGAGCGGGCCGATGCATATGAACTACCCGGTGGGGGACATGATTGCCGGCCTGTTCGGCGCGTTTGCGATTGCCACTGCGGTAGCCGAGCAACGTGCCAGGCCCGGCCAGCGCGGCCGCGAGATCGACCTGGCCGCCACTGAGGCGCTGTTCCGCCTGCTGGACCCGCTGGCCATTGAGTATGAACAGCTGGGGCATGTGCGCCAGCGCGCCGGCAACCGCACCACCTACGCGGCGCCGTCCAATATGTACCGCACCGCGGACGAGATCTGGGTCACGGTAGTGGCCTCCTCCGACGTCACCTTCCGCCGGCTGGCCGAGGCCATGGGCGCGCCGCAACTGGCGCAGGCGCCGGAATACGCCACCAACGCCGGGCGCGTGCGCAATATCGAAGCGCTGGACGGCAGCATTGCGGAGTGGTTTGCCGCGCAGCCTTATGCCGCCGTGGCGGCCCGGCTGGAGCAGTGCCAGGTGCCGTTCAGCAAGGTGTTCAGCATCGCCGATATCGTCGACGACCCGCAGATGGCGGCGCGCCAGGCCATCGTGCGGCTGCCCGATCCGGACCTGGGCTCGGTGCCGGCGCCATGCGTGGTGCCGCGCTTCTCGGGCTATGCGCTGCCGTCACCGCGTACCGGGCCGGATGTGGGCGAACACAATGCCGAGGTCTATGGGCGGCTTGGTATCGGGGATGAAGAGCTGGCCCGGCTGCGGGCAGAGGGCGTGGTCTGATCGGCGATCGGCGAGTTCAGCGGCGCGGACCGTTTCACTGCAGCGCCGCACGCAACTGCATTTCCGCCTTGCGGACTTCCTCAAGCACCAACCCGGCCACCCATGTGCGCCTGGTCTTGTTCATCCGGGACATCACCGAGGCAACACTCAAGGCGGCGTAGTGTCCCTGGCTGATTTCAAACGCGGCGCCAACGCCACCGGCGCCCGCGGTCACCAGGTTCTCGCTTTCCGAATAGCCCTGACGCCGCGTGCGCTCCACCAGTTCGAGCAGGCGCAGCCGCGTCAGGCCGGCGGCGTCGTATTCGTCGCGATGGCGCCGGTATAGCGCGTCGATCTCCGCATCGGGCAGCCTGGCCAGCAAGGCCAGCCCGGCGGTGCCGATCCCCAGCAGGCGCAGGCTGCCGACCATCAGGGTATGGGCCTTGATCGGGTAGCTCCCTTCTTCCATATGCAGGCAGTGTCCGTAGTCGCCGTTGCGGATGACCAGGAACACCGTGTCCTCGGTCTGGCGGGCCAGCGACTGCAGCATTGGGCGGCAACTGACCAGCACCGGCGCCCGGCTCATCGCAGTCAGGCCAAGCTGCATGGATTCGATGCCGAGGCGGTACTTTTTGGAGTCCGCCTCGCGCTCGACAAAGCCCGCATGCACCAGCCCCGATACCAGCCGGAACGCGGTACTGCGGTCCAGCCCGGTTGCCGCCAGCAGTTCCGCCAGTTCGATGCCGCGCTCATGGGCGGCGCCGATGCACTTGAGCAGCGTCAGTGCGCGCGACAGGCTCTGGGTGCCTGCCACGCCGGTTTCCGCCGGTCCCTTGGCAGCCTGATTTTTGGTCATGATCACAATGTAATCAAATTAATCAAAATTGCTTGTAGTGTAATCGACGTTCCGCTGGAATAGAAAACAGAGACCACGGCCAGCGTCCGGCAGCCGCGCGCGGCACCGGAACGCCAGTGGTCACCATTCCAGAGGAGACGCCATGCCCCCATACAAGTACGTGCACGCCCCCCATGCCCGGCCGGTTGAAGGTGCCGCAACCCAGCGCACGGCGCGCTGGCAGCAACGGCCCGAGCAATCCAACTGGGGCGATTTCGGACCCGACGACCAGCTGGGCCGCCTCAACCTGATCACGCCTGAAAAGGTCAGGCAGGGCGCGGCGGAGGTCAGGGAAGGGCTGCGCTTCTGCCTGAGCCTGCCGCTGGACTTCCCGGGCGGCAACGCCCTGAACCCGCGGCGCCACCCGCCCGTCATCAAGCCGACGCCGCGCGCGCTGGGGCTGGGCATGAACTTCGCGCTGGCGCGCGAGAACGCCGAGCTCACCGATGTGGTCTGCGACGACTACGTGCACATGTTCCTGCAGTACTCGACGCAATGGGATGCGCTGGCGCACGTGGGCGGGCATTTCGACGCCGATGGCGACGGCGTCAGCGAGATGGTCTACTACAACGGCTTCCGGGCGGGCGTCGACGTGCAGGGGCCGGACGATGATCCGGCGCTGGACGGCCAGTCGCGGGCACTGGCGCTTGGCATCGAGAAGATCGCCGAGCACGGCGTGCAGGGCCGCGCGGTGATGGTGGACCTGCGCGCGCACCTTGGCGACGGCCATACCCGCGTTGGCTACCGGCAACTGGCGCAGATCATGCGCGACGATGGCGTGACGGTCGAGCCGGGCGACATCCTTTGCCTGCACACGGGGTTTGCGCAACTGCTGCTGGAGCGCAACCGCCAGCCCGAGCCGGACATGGCCGAGCGTTTCGGCGCGGCGCTTGACGGGCGCGACCCCGAGCTGCACCAGTGGATCATCGACAGCGGAATCGCCGCCATCGTGGCCGACAACTACGGCGTGGAGGCCATCCCCGCGCGCCCGCAGGCGGGCCCGTGCGCCTTCCTGCCGCTGCATGAGCTGTGCCTGTTCAAGCTGGGCATGCCGTTTGGCGAGCTCTGGTACCTGACACCCCTGGCGCAATGGCTGCGCGCCAACGGGCGTAACCGCTTCCTGTTGACCGCGCCGCCGCTGCGGCTGCCCGGCGCGGTGGGCTCGCCGGTGACGCCGGTTGGCACGGTCTGAGCGGGGGCGATCATGGCGGAACGTACCTTGTTCGACTTGCTTGACGCGGCGCCTGCCGATGCGGTGGCGCTGCGCTTCGAGGGCAGCGCGATCACATACGGCGCGCTGCGCGAGCGCGCCTTGCGCATCGCCGGCGGCCTGCGCCGGCATGGCATAGGCCGCGGCGATGTGGTGGGCCTGTGGCTGCCGAACGTGCCGGACTGGCTCAGCATTGCCTTTGCCTGTGCCCGCATCGGCGCCGGCGTGATGAGCCTGAACATGCGCTACGGCGCGAAGGAAGCCGGCGACTTCATTCGGCGGGCCCGCTGCAAGGCGCTGGTCTACTTGCCGGCGTACCGCGGCAAGGACTATGAGGCCCTGATGGGCGCGGTGGCGCCGCACAGCCTGGCCACGCTTGCGCTGGCGGTGCCGTTGCTGCAAGCGCCGGAGCCTGCGCCATCGGACATCGCCGGGGCGTTGGCGCACCCGTGGCCTCGGCTGGCGCGCGTTGACCTGGATGACCTGGCCGCCGTTGAGCCAGATGCAGTTGCCGGCGGCCAGCCCGGCGATGCCTGCATCATCCTGTCCTCGTCCGGCACCACCAGCCAGCCCAAGCTGATCGTCCATGGCCAGGGCCGGGTGGCGCGGCACGCTGGCGACGTGGCGGCCGCCCTTTCCATGCTCGGCGGCGACGCCAGGTTGCTGCTGGCGATCCCGCTATGCGGCGCCTTTGGATACACCGTTGCCATGACGGCGCTGGCGGCGCAGGCGCCGCTGACGCTGGTCGAGAACTTCGAGCCGGCCGAGACCGCGCGCCTGCTGGTGGCGGACGGCATTACGCACATGTTCGGCACCAACGACATGCTGGACAAGCTGCTGGACGCGGGCGGCCCGGAATGGAAGCCGCAGGCGCTGCGCATGTACGGGCATGCCAACTTCACGCCGGGGCTGACGGCTTTGCCGCAACGGGCGCAGCAGCGCGGCATCGCCATGCGCGGCTGCTATGGCCTGAGTGAAACCCTGGCGCTGTTCGCCAGCCAGCTGGCAGAAGCCCCGCTGGCGCGGCGCGAGCAATCGGGAGGCGTGCCGCTGGCGCCGGCGGCGCGCGTGCGCGTGCGCTCGCTGGAGACCCACGAGTGCCTGCCGCCGGGTGAATCCGGTGAACTCGAGCTGCTCACGCCTGACGTCATGCTTGGCTATCTCGATGACGCCGCGGCCACCGCCGCCGCCCTTACCGACGACGGGTACCTGCGTACCGGCGACCTGGCCTACCTGAACGGCGATGGCGGCTTCACGCACCTGTCGCGCATCGGCGATGTGCTGCGCATCGGCGGCTACCTGGTCAATCCGTTGGAGATCGAAGAGGTGGTGCTGTCGGCCAGCGGCGCCGCTGCGTGCCAGGTGGTCGCCGTGGAGGCCCATGGCAGCGCCCGGCCGGTGGCCTTCGTCATGGGCGGCAGCGGCTATACCCATGCCGAGGCGGCGGTGCTGGCCGCATGCAAGGCGCAGCTGGCGGTGTTCAAGGTGCCGATCCGCGTGTTCCGGGTCGATGCCTTTCCGGTGACCCCGAGCCCGAACGGCGAAAAGGTCCGCAAGAACGAACTGCGCGCGATGGCCCAGCAGATGCTGGCGGCCGAGGAGACTGCACGATGCTGAAATGGACCCATTGGGATCTTCCCTTCTTCGATGCCAGCCATGCCGCCCTGGCGCGCGAACTCGATGACTGGCAGCAGCGCCAGGCGGCGCTGGCGCCGGAACTGGAGGCCCTGCCGCTGCCGGCCCAATGCCGCCGCCTGGCGGCCGAACTGGGCCAAGCCGGGCTGCTGCGCTACGCGGTGCCTACGCTGGAGGGTGACGCACGCCCGGCGCTGGACCTGCGCTCGGTGTGCATGGTGCGCGAAGCCTTGTCGTACGGATCGGCGCTGGCGGACTTTGTGTTCTCGATGCAAGGCATCGGTGCCGCCCCGCTGTGGCTGCATGGCAGCGCCGCCTTGCGCGAGCGCTTTCTGGACGGCTGCCGGCAAGGCGGGCAGATCGCGGCCTTTGCACTGACTGAGCCCGAGGGCGGATCGGATGTGGCCGCTACCGCGACCACCGCCACGCGGCGCGGCGATGTCTATGTGCTGGACGGCGCCAAGACATATATCTCCAACGGCGGCATTGCCGACTACTACGTGATCGTGGCGCGCTCCGAGCAGGCGCCCGGCGCCAAGGGGCTGTCCGCCTTCCTGGTCGAAGCCGGCAGCCCCGGGCTGACCATCGACACCAGCCTGGAGATCGTCGCGCCGCACCCGCTGGCCACGCTGCACCTTCGCCATTGCGAAGTGCCGGCCGCCCACCTGCTGGGCGCACCGGGCGACGGCTTCAAGGTGGCGATGTCGGTGCTGGACATCTTCCGCTCGTCGGTCGGCGCCGCCGCGGTCGGGATTGCGCGCCGCGCGCTGGACGAGACCGTGGCGCGCATGGGCAGCCGCTCGCTGTTCGGCAAGCCCATGGCCGAGATGGATACGGTGCGCATGCGTGCGGCCGACATGGCGCTGGACATGGAAGCCGCCGCGCTGCTGGTCTATCGCGCCGCGTGGCTGCGCGACGTGCGCCAGGCCACCATCACCCGCGAGGCCGCAATGGCCAAGCTGGGCGGGACCGAGGCCGCGTTCCGCGTGGTGGACAGCGCCGTGCAGCTGTTCGGCGCGCTCGGGATCACGCAAGGGTGCGTGATCGAGCAGCTGTTCCTCGACGTGCGGCCGATGCGCATCTACGAAGGGGCTTCGGAGATCCAGAAGCTCATCATCGGACGCAAGGTCCTGGGCGCGCAGCGCTAGGGATCGCACCGCATTTCTTAATACAAGGAGTATCGATGGCTACAAGACGACGCGTGCTGGTCACCGGCGCGAGCAAGGGCATCGGGCGCGCCACGCTGGCGCGCCTGCGCGAGGACGGTTATGAGGCCATTGGCCTGGCACGGACACGGCCGGCGGACCTGGCCGACGACCCGGCCTTCCATTGCTGCGACCTGAATGACCTGGCGCAGACGCGGGCGCTGGTGTCGCGGCTGGCCGCGCAGGGACCGTTCTATGCGCTGGTCAACAACGCGGCGATGGCGCCGACCACCTCGCTGGACGACGCCTCGCTCGCCGACATGGACGACGCGATGCGCGTCAATGTCAATGCGGCCCTGGTGTGCGCCCAGGCGCTGCTGCCGGGCATGCGCGCGCAGGGCACGGGGCGCATCGTGAACCTGTCGTCGCGCGCGGCGCTGGGCAAGGTGAACCGCACCGCGTACAGCGCGAGCAAGGCCGCGGTGATCGGCATGAGCCGGACCTGGGCGCTGGAGCTGGCGGCGTCCGGCATCACCGTGAACGTGATCGCCCCCGGGCCGATCGCCACCGAGCTGTTCCGCACGGCCAGCCCGCCGGACGACCCGAAGACCCGGGCGCTGATGGCGGCGGTGCCGGTTCAGCGCGTGGGCGCGCCGGAAGAGATCGCGCATGCGATCGCCTTCCTGCTGGACGAGCGTTCCGGGTTCATGACGGGGCAGACGCTGCATATCGACGGCGGCCTCACGATCAGCGCGGTCCGGGTCTGAGCCGGGCCGGGCGCCAGTGATTTCCCGACGCCGGCACCGAACCGTGCGCGGGCCACGCAAAGAGAGGAGACACGACATGAAAGTGCTGGATGCAGAGGGCCGCGGCCAAGGCGGCGCCGGGATGGGTGGCGACCATGATGTGGGCGCCGCGAGCGGCAAGGGGAGCGCGCGGGAGCGCGGTGTGTCAGCGCGGCGGCGCAGCGTGCTGCGCGGCCTGTCCGCGGGCCTGCTGGCGCCGCTGGGCTGGCCGGCCACGTCGGCGCTGGCCACGACCGGTGGAGGCGCCTATCCGAACCGGCCGGTGCGCCTGGTCGTTCCGTTCGCCCCCGGCGGCGCGACTGATACGCTGGGCCGGCTGCTGGGCCGCGCCATGGAGTCCTCGCTGGCCCAGCCGATGGTGGTGGACAACCGGGTCGGCGCGGCAGGCGCCATCGGGGCCACCGCCGTGGCCAAGAGCCCGGCCGACGGCTATACCGTGCTGCTCGGGGGCGTGGGCACCAACATCGTGCTGGCCTATACGCAGCCGTCGTTGCCGTATGACCCGGTACGGGACCTGATGCCGGTGGCCTACCTCTGCAATGTCGACTATGTGCTGACGGTCGCCGCCGGCAGCCCGTACCGCTCGCTCGACGATCTGCTCGCGGCGGCGCGCAAGCGGCCGCGGGCGGTTTCCTACATGTCCACCGGCATGCTTGGTCCGCTGCATGTCGCGCTCGAATACCTGAGCAAGCGCGCTGGCGTATCGATGGTGCACGTGCCGTACAAGGGCGAAAGCCCGGCGCTGGCCGACCTGCTGGAAGGCCGCATCGACGTGGCCGTGATGACCGTGCCGTTCACGCGCCCGCTGGTGCAGGACGGCCGCGTGCGCGTGCTGGCCACCATCAGCGCCGAGCGCACGGCCAGCATGCCCGACGTGCCGACCGTGGCGGAACTGGGCTTTCCCGGCTATGCCGTGCCGATCTGGAACGGCCTGTTCGTGCCGGCCGGGACGCCGGCGCCAGTTGCCGAACGCCTGCACGCGGCGGCGGCAGCGGCCATCGGCGCGCCCGCGATGCGCGAGCGCATGGTGGCGCTGGGGGTCACGCCCACCGGCGGCACCATCGCCAGCTATGCCAGGTTCCTGCAGTCCGAGCGCGAGCGCTGGACCGCAATGATCCGCGACACCGGACTGATGGCTGGGTAGCCGGCCGCACCAGCGACGCAAGACGTTCCCACCCCGTCGCAAGACCCGACAACGCCGCATCGTACGGCGAGGAGACAGCTATGCAACTTCAATGGCAGGGCCTGGCACGCGCGTGCCGATTTGCCGCGGCATGTGTATGCGTCACGGTATGGTCCGCGCTGAGCCTGGCGGCGCAGCCCGCGCGCGCCGCCGAGACCGTCAAGATCGGCCTGATCCTGGACATGAGCGGCGTCTACGCCGACATCTCCGGCAAGGGCACCGCCACGGCGGCCCAGCTTGCGATTGCCGACTTCGGCGGCAAGGTGCTGGGGCGCGACGTGGAACTGGTGGTGGCTGACCACCAGGGCCGCGCCGACATTGCCGCCAGCAAGGCGCGCGAATGGTTCGACGTGCGCAAGGTCGACGCCATCCATGACGTGACGGGCTCGTCGACGGCGCTGGCCGTGCTCAACGTCGCCCGCGAGAAAGGCAAGGTGCTGGTGCTCAGCGGTCCTGCCTCGGACCGGCTGACCGGCGACCTGTGCTCGGCCACTTCCGTGCATTACGCCTACGACTCCTATGCGCTGGCCAACTCGGTCGCACGTACCGTGGCCAGGCAGGGCGGCAAGCGCTGGTACTTCATCACGGCCGACTACGCAGGCGGCCATGACATCGTCACTGCGGCCCGGGCCGCGCTGGAGCAGGAGGGCGGCAGCGTGGCCGGCGAGGTGCGCCACCCGCTGGGCGCGTCCGACTTTTCGTCCGTGGTGGTGCGGGCGCAAGGCAGTGATGCCGGCGTGATCGGCCTGGCCAGCTTTGGCGGCGACCTGGTCAACGTCATCAAGTCGGCGCGCGAGTTCGGTATCCGTGCCGGCGGCAAGCAGCGGCTGGCCAGCCTGCTGATGTATATCAACGACGTCCATGCCATCGGCCTGCAGACCGCACAGGGCATGGTCCTGTCCGAAGCGTTCTACTGGGACATGAACGCCGAGACACGGGCCTTCTCGCGGCGCTATTTCGACAAGGTCAGGGCCATGCCGAACATGAGCCAGGCGGCCGTCTACTCGTCCGTGCTGCACTACCTGAAGGCCGTGCAGGCCGCCGGTTCGACCGAGGCGCCCGCGGTGATGCGCAAGATGCGCGAGCTGCCGGTGGTGGACTTCTACGCGAAGAACGGCCGCATCCGCGACGATGGGCTGATGGTGCACGACATGTATCTGTTCGAGGTGAAGCGCCCGTCCGAATCGAAATACCCGTGGGACTACTACAAGCTGCTGGCCACCATTCCGGGCGACAGGGCCTTCAAGCCGCTGGCGGAATCGGGCTGTCCGCTGGTGCGTCGCTGACCGGGCGCAAGGCTGCCCAAGGAGATCGTGATGAATGCAAACCTGTATGGGAACGCTGCCCGCCTTGCCTGGCTGCGCGTGGCAGGCATCGCCTTGCTGGCGATGCTCTGCAGCGGCGTGCCGCATGCCGCTGGCTACCCCGACCGTCCTGTCACCCTGGTCGTGCCGGGGCCGCCTGGCGGCAGCGGCGACATCACCGCGCGGCTGCTGGCCAAGGAACTGGCTGGCAGCTGGGGCCAGCCGGTGCTGGTCGAGAACCGGCCCGGCGGCGGTGGCATTGTCGGCATCCAGGCGCTGATGCGGGCCCCGGCGGACGGCTACACGCTGATGATGGGCAATACCGGCGTCAATGCCATCAACTACAGCCTGTACCCGAAGCTGCCGTACACCCCCGCCGACATGGCTGGCATTGCCGACGTGCTGGTGTTTCCCAATGTGCTGGTGGTCAAGGCCGACTCACCGGTGCGCAACGTCGCGGACCTGAAGCGGCTGGCATCCGCACAGCCGGGGCGCCTCACCTTCAGCTCATCCGGCATTGGCCAGACCACGCACCTGTCGGGCGAGCTGTTCAAGCTGCGTACCGGCATCGATGCGCTGCACGTGCCGTACAAGGGCGCCAACCTGGGCCTGGCGGCCGTGATGTCGGGCGAGGTGGCGTTCATGTTCGACAACCTGCCGTCGGCGGAGGGTCAGCTGCGCGCGGGCACCGTCAGGGCCCTGGCCGTGACGGGCACGGAGCGCGTACCCGGGCTGCCGCAGGTGCCGACCATGGCGCAGGCAGGCGTGGACGACTTCGTGGTCACCGGGTGGTTCGGGCTGGTGGCGCGCGCCGGCACGCCGCAGCCGGTGATCGATGCGGTCCACCGGTCGGTGGCCGCCATCCTGGCGCGCAAGGAGTTTGGCCAGCGGCTGCAGCAACTGGGCGGCCGGCCGGGCGTGCTGGGGCCGGCAGCCTTCGATGCCTTCATGCGCAGCGAGCGCGACCAGTGGGGCAAGGCGGTGAAGGCCTCCGGCGCAACGGCGGAGTAGGGCCTATTCCCCAGTCATCAGCGCCGAGAAATCCCCCACGATCTGCCGCAACAGCCGTGCCGCAGGCGGCGACAACACCCGCCCCTGCCGCGACACAGTCTGGATCTCGCCTTGGTAAAGCAGGGGATTCTTCATCGGCAGCGACACCACGGGCGCCTCGTTAAGCTGGTTCCCCAAGGCCAGCCGCGTACACAGGACATAGCCAAGCCCCGCCGCAGCAAAATGCCCCAGCGCATTGAATGACGAGGTGGTCAGCAGCGACTGCAGGCGCACGCCTTCGCTGATCTCGGCGGCCTCGATGTGCTGGCGCACGCCGAAGGTCCGGTGCAGGGTGGCGCCGGGGTAGGGCAGCAGGTCCTGCAGGTCCAGCGGCCGGCCCAGCTGCGCCAGCGGGTGCGAGGCCAGCACCTGGGTCTGGATTGGCATCGGATGGGCGTGGTGGCAGCGCAGCCGCGCGTCCTTGGGCGGCTGGAACACCAGCCCGATATGGGCGCTGCCATCGACAATGCGCTGCACGATCTCGTCGGTGCTGCCCACCGACAGGTCCACCGTGATGCCCGGGTGGGCCAGCATGAAGGTGCGCAGGCTATGGCGCATCAGCCATTCCACGAAACCTTCGCCCGCCACGATGTCGATATGGCCGCGCGCCACCTTCTGGATGCTGTCGAGTTCGGCCAGCAACTGCTGCTTCTGGTTGTTCTGGTTGCGCACGTAGGCGGCCAGCAGATCGCCCGCCTCGGTGGCAACCACGCCGCGGCCGTGCCGCTCCAGCAGGCGCGTGCCGCAGTCTTTCTCCAGCACCGCGATGGCCCGGCTGACGGCTGAAGGGTCCATGTCGAGGACTTCGGCGGCGCCGCGGACCGAGCCGCTGTCGAGCACCTGCATGAAGTAGCGCACGCGCCGCGTGTCCAGTTTGTCGTCCATGGAAAGCACGTGTCACTCCGCTTGAGCGTTGAATTGAATGCAACGAGTTTCCCATATCACGATCATTGATCGAGAAGCGCGGCATACTCCGCCCTTCAGGGCGGGGAAGGATAGCGCGACGGTGAGGGCGCTATGGTTGCCGTCCCACTTCGCCGGAAGTTGCGTCGGAGCGCTCCTCGAGATCGTGCGTCAGTACAGACACAGTAGCGACCTTACAGAGTTTCACGTTTGAGCTCTTCGGCTACCTGTACATTGGCCAGATGCAACGACTCCAGGCCTTCAAGTTCGAACTGATGCCGCGCGGTGAACAGCAGCGCGACATGCGCCGATTCGCCGGATCGTGCCGGTTCGTCTACAACAAGGCGCTGGCGCTACAGATCAAAAACTACGAGGCTGGCGGCAAGTTCATCAGCTATGTGGCGATGGCAAAGCGTCTCACCGAGTGGCGCAATGGACCTGGAACACCTTGGCTCAAGGACTCCCCGGTGCACCCGCTGCAACACGCGCTCAAGGATCTGGAGCGAGCCTACAAAAACTTTTTCGCTAGACGGGCCGCACATCCTCGCTTCAAGAAGAAGGGGCAGCGCGACAGCTTTCGCTACCCCGACCGGAAGCAGATCAAGCTGGATCAGGCCAACAGCCGCATCTTTCTGCCCAAGCTCGGATGGATTCGCTACCGCAGCAGCCGGGATGTGCCTGGCGAGGTGCGCAACGCCACGGTATCTCTGCATGCGGGCAAGTGGTTTGTCTCGATCCAGACCGCGCGTGAGGTGGAAAAGCCGGTGCCGCAAGCAACCAGCGCAGTCGGCATCGATGTTGGCATTACCCGATTCGCTACGTTCAGCAATGGTACGTTCCTCGCTCCGCTCCACAGTTTCAAACGGCACGAAGCCAGACTGCGCCGCGCTCAGCGAGCGATGAGCCGCAAGACGAAGTTCAGCGCCAACTGGAGGAAGGCGAAAGCCAGAGTCCAGCGCATCCACGCCCGCATCGGCAACGCCCGCCGCGACTACCTGCACAAGGCCACGGCCACGATCAGCAAAAATCACGCGATGGTCTGTATCGAGGACTTGCAGGTACGGAGCATGTCCAGGTCGGCGGCGGGAACAGGCAAAAGCCCAGGCGCGAATGTTCGGGCTAAGTCCGGCCTGAACAAGTCCATTCTCGACCAGGGCTGGTTCGAGTTCCGCCGGCAGTTGGAATATAAGCTGGCGTGTAACGGGGGCTGGCTTATCGCTGTGCCACCGCAGAACACGAGCCGGACGTGTCCGTGCTGCGGTCAGGTGTCGGCGCAAAACCGTACGACGCAGGCAAGATTCTGCTGCGTCGAGTGCGGATTCGAGAAGAACGCAGATGTGGTCGGAGCGATCAACATTCTGGCGCGGGGACACCGCGTTGCAGCCTGTGGAGAGTCGGTGCAGTCGGGCCGCTCGGTGAAGCAGGAACCCACCGCAGCGACTGCGCAAGTCATCGCGTAGCGCCGAAGGAATCCCCGCCCTTGCCGCCATAAGGCGGCGGTCGGAGGCCGAGGGAGGGGAGGATGTCAAGGACATCGAAGTGCAGCGCGGGCTGGCGACGACGGGCGTGGTCGGCACCCTGCGCAACGGCGACGGCCCCCAGCATCGCGCTGCGCGCGGACCTGGATGCGCTGAACATGCAGGAGCTGGGCAAGGCCGCCCACGCTTCCACCTGCGCGGGCAAGATGCACGCCTGTGGCCACGACGGCCATACCGCCATGCTGCTGGGCGCGGCCGCGCACCTGTCGCGCAACCGCGATGCCTTCCGCGGCACGGTGCATTTCGTGTTCCAGCCCGCCGAGGAGAATGAAGGCGGCGGCCGCGTGATGGTGGAAGAGGGCCTGTTCGACCAGTTCCCGGCCGATGCCGTCTATGGCATGCACAACTTCCCCCAGTTGCCGCTCGGCAAGTTTGCCATCCGCGCCGGCACCATGACCGCGTTCCTGGACAACTTCGAGATCGTCATCACCGGCAAGGGCGCGCATGGCGCCCAGCCGCACCACGGCATTGACTCAGTGGTCGTGTCCGCGCACCTGATCACCGCGCTGCAGACCATTGCCAGCCGCCGCACCGATCCCACCGATTCGGTCGTGGTCAGCATCACGCAGATCCACGGCGGCGATACCTGGAACGTGCTGCCTGAGTCGGTGGTGCTGCGCGGCACCATCCGCACGCTGAACCCCGCCGTGCGCGATCGCACGCAGACCGCGATGCGGCAGATCTGCGAGGGCGTGGGCACGACCCACGGCGCGCGGATCGCGATTGACTACCGCCCCGGCTACCCCGGCGTGGTCAACACCCCCGCCGAGACCGACGCCGCTATTGCCGCCGCCGCGCAACTGGTGGGCGCGGACAACGTGAAGACCGATATCAAGCCGGCAATGGGATCGGAGGACTTCGCCTTCATGCTGGAAAAGCGCCCCGGCGCCTATATCGGCATCGGCGCCGGTGAAAGCGCGGAGGATCCGCCGCTGCACAATCCCTACTACGACTTCAACGACCGGATCCTGCCGCTGGGCGCGGCGTATTGGGTGGCGCTGGTCGCGCAGCAATTGCCGGCCAGATGATCCGCGCCCGTCAGGGCATGCGGGCCGCTTGCGCGAACACGTTCAGGAAGCCCAGCGCGGGCTGCGCCCCGGCGTGCGCTTCGATGGCGGCAGCCAGCACCGGCGCCGGCAGCCAGGGATAGGGCAGTGCCGCCTGCAGGCCCGTCAGCGTGACCGCGCCGGGATCGGCGATCGTGTCCATCCGTTCGATATGGATATGCAGGCTGGCGATACGGTACGTGCCGTCATCACCGGCGGCAAAGCCCCAGCGGTAATGGCCCTTGCCGACGCGCAAGGCGTTGGCCGCGGTTTCCCGCATCACCACCAGCCAGGGGATCGTCATGGCGTTGCCGTCCAGCGCCGCGGCAACGTCGCCGATGTAGTAGGTCCGGCAGCGGTCGAACGTCTTCGCAAACTCGCTGACCAGTGTCGCGGCAATGGCATCCGCGCCTTCGGCCCTGGGCGGAAAGCTGATGGTGTCGGTATCGATCGAGAAGGTCAGCGACGCATCCGCGGCAAAGGCTTCGTGGATCAGCGCCGGGCGGTTGTTGTCCTTGGCCTCGACGTACTGGGCCAGACGGGCTTTGGCGGTGGCAAGCGGGATGGTGTTCATGCTGGACTCAGGGGGATGGGTTGAAGGACAGGGACCCCCGGGGTGTTGCAGCGAGTTTGATAGAATTTGGCACAAAGCTTGCATCAAAAGCTAAGTGGACATTCCGCCGATGGCAACGACTCCTGCAAACAAGAACCTGACCGTAACGCACCCGGCCTGCCTGGTCGACGGCTCGGACCGTGAGTTCCGGCACCTGGTGAATGGCCTGCTGCCGTTTGCCGCGCGCCTGCTGTCCGTGCGCGACGGCTTTGGCAGCCTGATCGGCCTGACGGGGGTCCAGTATTCGCTGATCCGCTCGATCCTGCATCTGTCGCAGCAAGGCGAGGTGACGGTCAACCAGCTCGCCGACCATCTGCACCTGAGCGGCCCGTTCATCACCATCGAGACCGGCAAGCTCAAGAAGCTGGGCCTGATCGACAAGAAGGCCCATCCCGAAGACAAGCGCAAGATGCGACTCACCATCACTGCCGCCGGGACCCGTCTGCTCAATGAACTGCTGCCGGTGCAGCAGCAGATCAACGACGTATTGTTCGACGGCGTTTCCCGCACCGAATTCAAGGTGCTGTGCTCGGTGGTCGACCGGCTGGTCGCCAACGGCGACCGCGCCGCGCTGGATCTCGAACACCTGCAGGCGCGCCGGCAGAAAGGCTAGTGCGCGGCCCACTGCACCGTGCCGACATCGATGCCTTCCTGGTGCATCTCCCATAGCGGGCTCAGTTCACGCAGGCGGGTTACGGTCTCGCTGACCTGCCGAATGACCTCGTCCACCTCTGCCTCAGTGGTGTAGCGCCCAAGCGTAAAGCGGATCGAGCTATGCGCCAGCTCGTCGCTGCGGCCCAGCGCCCGCAGCACGAACGAGGGCTCCAGCGAGGCCGAGGTGCAGGCCGAGCCCGACGACACCGCCACGTCCTTGATGCCCATGATCAGGGACTCGCCTTCGACATAGTTGAAGCTGATGTTCAGGTTGTGCGGGATACGGTGCGCCAGGCTGCCGTTGACGTAGACCTCGTCCAGCCGGGACAGCCCCGCCAGCAGCCGGTCGCGCAACGCGCCCACGCGGCGCGCTTCCTCCGCAAGTTCCAGCTTTGCCAGCCTGAATGCCTCGCCCATGCCCACGATCTGGTGCGTCGGCAGGGTGCCTGAGCGCATGCCGCGCTCATGCCCGCCGCCGTGGATCTGCGCCTCGATGCGGATGCGCGGCTTGCGCCGCACGTAGAGCGCGCCGATGCCCTTGGGGCCATAGACCTTGTGCGCCGTCACGGTGAGCAGGTCGATCTTCAGGGTTTCCAGGTCGATGGCGATCTTGCCGGCGGCCTGCACCGCGTCGCAATGGAACACCACCCCCGCCGCGCGGCAGAGCTCGCCGATCTGCGCGACCGGCTGGATCACGCCGATCTCATTGTTGACCATCATCACCGACACCAGGATGGTGTCCGGCCGCATGGCCGCGCGCAGCGCGTCAAGGTCGACCAGGCCGTCGGTGCCGATGTCGAGATAGGTCACCGCGAAGCCCTGCCGTTCCAGCTCGCGGCACGTATCGAGCACGGCCTTGTGCTCGGTCTTGACCGTGATGATGTGCTTGCCCTTGCCGCGATAAAAATGCGCCGCGCCCTTGATCGCCAGGTTGTTGCCCTCGGTCGCGCCGGAGATCCAGATGATCTCGCGCGGGTCCGCATTCAGCAGTGCGGCCACTTGCGCGCGTGCGGCCTCGACCGCCTCTTCCGCCTGCCAGCCGTAGTAATGGCTGCGCGATGCGGGGTTGCCGAATTGCTGGTGCAGGTAGGGAACCATCTTCTCGACGACCCGGGTGTCGACCGGTGTCGTCGCGCTGTAGTCCATGTAGATCGGAAGGGTCTTCGGCTCGGATTGCATGGCGCTCATTCCTGGAGGCGGATGTGGGGACGACCGTGGGCAAAGCGTACCCGCTGGTCAAGGAAAGTGGGGCCGAGTCTAGCACCGGGTAGCGGCCATTCGCGGCGGCGCCATGCTGCCGGTAGGGTTGCTTGACGCGCGGACAGCTGCAATTCCGGCCGCGTGGCGCCACCTGTCCGCTAGCCGGAAAACCTTGTCCAGCAAGGGTTTCCGGACTTCATCGAGTCGCCTCGGGGGCTGTCCGGCTCCGCACTCTAGGGTTTCCACCAACTTGAATAGCGTTGTTTTCTAGCATTCAATAAAACCTAAGTTACAAAGATAAATAAACAAAGTAACTGGTTGGTGAGAACACTTGCGTAGGAGTCGTGATGGCTGAGTCATCTGTTGGTCAGGGCGTCAAAGCGGACGCCGAAGCGGACGCAGAAGCGCAACGCCGCTTCAGGAATGCGTTGGCGATGTTTGCAACAGGCGTTGCCGTGATTACCGCGCCGCGCGAAGAAGGGCTGCCGGTCGGTATCACGGTGGCGTCGTTCAATTCGGTATCGCTGGACCCGCCGCTGGTGCTGTTCTCGGTGGACCGCCGCTGCCTGAGCCTGGGCGACCTGCGCACCGCGCGGCGCTATGCCGTCAACGTGCTGGCCGAGGCGCAGCAGGATATCTCGAACCGCTTTGCCAGGGCCAATTCCGGCAAGTGGGAGGGCATCGATTTCAGCAAGCGCGACGGGGACAACCATGTGCTGCTGCCGGACGCGCTGGCCACCTTCGAGTGCGAGCCCTATGCCCAGCACGACGGCGGCGACCACGTGATCTTTATCGGGCGGGTGGTCCGTCACCAGGCCCGCCAGGACGGCCGGCCCCTCATCTTCTTTGGCGGCAAGTACCGGGCACTGGAAGACAGTCCGGCCGCCGCCTGAATCCACAAGAACAGACAGTCAGCACAGGAGAACGACATGATCAAGACCGGTAACCAGCACATTGCCATGCTGCGCGATGGCCGCGAGGTGTACCTGGACGGCAAGCGGGTGACGGACGTCACCAGCCACCCGGCCTTCCGCAACTCGATCCGCAGCTACGCCAACCTCTATGACTTCCAGGCGCAGCCCGGCAATATCGACAAGATGACCTTCCAGCCAGTGGGCACCGACCGGCGCGTCAGCCGGATCTGGGAGCTGCCGGCCAGCTACAACGAACTGGTCGAACGCCGCCAGATGCTGGAAGCCTGGACCGAGTTGCACTACGGCTTCATGGGCCGCTCGCCCGACCACGTGGCCTCGTGCATCTCGGGCATGTACATGGGCATCGATGTTTTCGAGCAGGCCGACCCGGCCCGTGCCGGCGCACTGCGCGACTACTACCGCTATGCCCGCGACAACGACCTGTTCCTCACCTATGTGATCGTCAACCCGCAGGCCAACCAGTCCAAGTCCGCGCACGAGCAGGAAGACAAGTACCTGGCGGTGGGCATCGTCGATCAGGACGCGGAGGGCATCACCGTGCGCGGCGCCAAGATGCTGGCCACCAGCGGCATCATGGCCAACGAGGTCTTCTGCAGCTGCATCCAGCCGCTGCGCGAGGGCGACGAGATGTATGCGCTGTCCTTCGCGGTGCCGATGAACACCAAGGGGCTGAAGGTGATGTCGCGCAAGTCGTATGAAGCCAATGCCACCTCGGTGTTCGACAACCCGCTGGCGAGCCGTTTCGACGAGAACGACGCGGTGCTTTACTTCGACGACGTCAAGGTGCCGTGGGAGCGCATCTTCGTCGCGGGCGACGTGAGCCTGTGTGCAAAGCAATTCCACGCCACGCCGGCGCACGTCTACCAGAACTACCAGTGCCAGGTGCGGCTGATGGTGAAGCTGCGCTTCCTGGTGGGCCTGGCGCACCGCATCACCGAGATCAACGGCACCAACAGCTTCCCGCAGGTCAGGGAAATGCTGGGCCAGCTGGCCGCCGAGGCGGGCATGGTCGAGGCCTGGGTCTACGGCATGGAAGCCAAGGGCCAGGTCGGCAAGCACGGCTACTTCGTGCCGGACCGCAGCATGCTGTACGGCTCGCAGGTGGTGACCCAGCAGCTCTACGGCAAGGTGCTGGCCACGCTGCGCGAGCTGGCCGGCGGCGGCATGATCATGCTGCCGTCGAGCATCGAGGATTTCGCCAATCCGTCGCTCGCCGGGATCATCGCCAAGACGCAGAAGTCGCCGGTGTGCAGCCCGGAAGAGCGCGTAAAGTTCTTCAAGCTCGCCTGGGACGCGGTCGGCTCCGAGTTTGCGTCGCGCCACAACCAGTACGAGATGTTCTACGCCGGCGCCACCTTTGTCACCAAGGGCCATGCCTACCGCACCTACGACTGGCAGAACGCATCCGGCCTGGTCGACAACATGCTCGGCAGCTATTCCCTTGAAAGCGAACTGGCCAAGCTGCCGCAGGCCGCCTGACTTCCCGCACCGTTCCCACTTCCTGCATCGACTACGGAGATCGACATGGCAATCACCAAACTTCACGACGAGTTCCACACCCTGGACCTGGAGTCCGGCTGGGAGGTCCCCCACGGCTATCCGTCGGGCATCCAGCAGAAGATCCTGTCCGGCTCGCTGGACGAGGGCGGCCGCAGCGGCAGCCGTACCCGCCTGCTGCGCTTCCAGCCCGGC
Source organism: Cupriavidus sp. CP313 (assembly GCF_054072015.1). NCBI lineage: Bacteria > Pseudomonadati > Pseudomonadota > Betaproteobacteria > Burkholderiales > Burkholderiaceae > Cupriavidus > Cupriavidus sp. CP313. The sequence continues at coordinate 40,919 of NZ_JBSVZB010000006.1, forward strand.
GTGTTCACCACCTCGCCCTTCGTGCATGAGTACTGGGAAGAGGTCTATCTGCTCAGCGGCGACCTGACCGTCGGCAACGACGCCAATGGCAAGGGCGGCGAAGCCTTCGTCCCCAACACCTACGCCTGCCGCCCGCCCGGCGCCTTCCACGGCCCGTTCAAGTCCGACGGCGGCTGCATGCTGCTGGAGATCCACTACTACGACCCGGCCTGATCATGGAAGCGACCATCGCAACCGCACAGCGCCAGCTTGCCGCGGGCAGCGCCAACGCGCAGTCCTTGCTGGCGGCGTGCGTCGAACGTATCTGCAACCCCGGCGGCGAGGGCGCGCGCGCCTTTCCGCATGGCGTCAGCATGGCCGCGCGCAAGCAGGCCCAGGCGTGCGACATGCTGCGCGAGCAAGGCGTGGCCGGCCCGCTGGCGGGCGTGCCGGTGTCCGTGAAGGACCTGTTCGACGTGCAGGGCGACGTGACCCGCGCCGGCGCCCGCGTGCTGCCGGAGCGTGCCGCCAGCGCCGATGCACCGGCCATTGCGCGGCTGCGTGCGGCGGGGGCGGTGTTTGTCGGACGCACCAATATGACCGAGTTCGCCTACTCGGGCGTCGGCATCAATCCGCACTACGGCACGCCACGCAATCCCTACGACCGGCAAGCCGGCCGCATTCCGGGCGGCTCGTCGTCAGGCGCTGCGGTCTCGGTGACCGACGGCATGGCCCTGGCCGCGATCGGCTCGGACACCGGCGGTTCGTGCCGGATCCCGGCGGCGTTGTGCGGCATCGCTGGCTTCAAGCCCACCGCGCGCCGCGTGCCGCTGCAGGGCACGGTGCCGCTGTCGCCCAGCTATGACTCGGTGGGCTGCCTGGCCAACACCGTGGCGTGCTGCGCCGCCATTGATGCAGTGATGGCGGGCGAGGCGCCGCCCGCGGGGCCGGCGCCGCTGGCCGGGCTGCGCCTGGCGGTGCCCACCGGCCTGGTGCTGGAAGGCATGTCGGACGAGGTGGCCGAGGTCTTCAGCCGCACGCTGCGCCGGCTGTCGGCGGCGGGCGCGCTGCTGCAGGACGTGAGCTTCGACAGCTGGGACCAGCTGGCCGGCATCGGCGCGAACGGCGGCCTGGTCGCCGCGGAAGCCAGTGCCTGGCACGGCAGCCTGCTGGCTGAGCAGGCCGATCGCTATGACCCGCGCGTGCTGTCGCGCATCCGGCTGGCTGACGGGCAGCGTGCCGCCGACTACCTGCGCATGCTGCAGCGCCGGGGCGAGCTGTGCCGGCAGGCCGATGCCGAGCTGGCTGGCTTCGATGCCGTGGTCCTGCCCACCGTGCCGGTCGTGGCGCCGCGCATCGCGGACCTGGACGACGACGAAGCCTTCTTCAGCACCAACCGGCTGCTGCTGCGCAACCCGGCCATCGCCAACATGCTCGACCTGTGCGCGCTGTCGGTCCCGTGCCATCGCCTGGGCGACGCGCCGGTGGGCCTGATGCTGTTCGGGCGCCACCTGTCCGACCGCAGGCTGCTGGCCATCGGCATGGGCATCGAGGCGGCATTGCGGCACGAACGGGGCTGAGCCCCCGCAGCAGTACAGAAGTACCCATAACTACAGTGGAGACAACAATGCCTGATATCCGTACCGGCGCCGCCGTACTGGCCTGCGCCACCCTGTTCGCGGCGACTGCTTCCGCAGCCGACCCGGCCCCCATCAGCGACGGCGTGGTCAAGATCGGTGTGCTGACCGACATGTCGTCGATCTTCTCCGATATCGGCGGCAAGGGCTCGGTGGTTGCCGCGCAGATGGCCGTGGACGATTTCGGCGGCAAGGTGCTGGGCGCCCCCATCCAGGTGGTCAGCGCCGACCACCAGAACAAGACCGATGTCGCCGCCACGCTGGCGCGCGGCTGGTTTGACAACCAGAAGGTCGACGTGATCCAGGACGCCCTGCCGTCCTCGGTCGCGCTGGCGGTATCCAACCTGGGCAAGCTCAAGCACAAGATCGTCATCGCCAGCGGTGCCGGTACCACGCGCCTGAGCAATGAAGACTGCTCGCCCTACACCATCCAGTACTCGTACGACACCTACGCCTTTGCCGCCAACACGGTCAAGGCGCTGGCCCGGCGCGGCGACAACAGCTGGTACTTCCTGACGGTCGACTACGCCTTGGGCGCATCGCTGGAGAAGGACGGCACCGAGGCCCTGTCCAGTGTCGGCGGCACCCTGAAGGGCAAGGCCAGGCATCCGATCAACTCCGCCGACCTGTCGTCCTACCTGCTGCAGGGACAGTCCTCGGGCGCGAAGGTGATCGGCCTGGCCAACGCAGGCGCAGACACGGTCAATGCGATCAAGACCGCCGCGGACTTCGGCATCAACACCGCGGGCAAGCAGAAGCTGGCCGGGCTGCACATGTTTATCAGCGATATCCACAGCCTGGGGCTGCAAGCCGCGCAGGGCATGACGCTGACGACATCGTTCTACTGGGACCGCGACGACGCCACGCGCGCCTGGTCGCAACGCTTCTTCGACAAGACCGGGCGCATGCCGACCCTGGTGCATGCCGGTGTGTATTCGTCGACCACGCACTACCTGAAGGCGATCCAGGCCGCGCGCACCGACGACAGCGATGCCGTGCTGGCGCGCATGCGCGAGACCCCGGTCAATGACTTCTTCGCGAAGAACGGCACGATCCGCGCCGATGGCCTGATGGTGCACGACATGTACCTGGTCGAAGTGAAGCGCCCGCAGGAGTCCAAGCGTCCCTGGGACTACTACAAGATCAAGTCCGTGATCCCCGCGAGCGAGGCGTTCCGCCCGCTCAGCGCAAGCACTTGCCCCCTGGTCAGGAAGTAAGCCCATATCCCTCACCGAGGCCGGCATTCCAGCCGGCGCTCCACCCCATAGCAGAGAGCAAGCGATCATGAAGACCCTTACCTTTGAACTCGACACCCGCCAAGGCAAGTCGCAACGCACCGTCACCATCCACCAGCTCATCGTGGCGGGCTGGACCGGCCGCGACGTCGAAGCCATGGAAGCCCACATCCGGGAACTGGAAGAACTGGGCGTGAAGCGCCCGCCCTATACCCCGGTGTTCTACCGTGTGGCTGCGCAACGCCTGGGCCCGGCACCGGAGATCCAGGTCAGCGGCGAGGCCAGCAGCGGCGAAGCCGAGTTCCTGCTGGTCCGTGACGGCGATGACATCCTGGTGGGCATTGCCTCTGACCATACCGACCGCGAAGCCGAGACCTACGGCATCACCGTGTCCAAGCAGATGTGCGAGAAGCCCTGTGCGTCGGCCTTGTGGCGCCTTTCCGAGGTGGAAGGCCACTGGGACCAGCTGGTGCTGCGCTCCTACGCCACCATCGACGGCGAGCGTGTGCTGTACCAGGAAGGCCCGGTGACCGCCATGCGCTCCCCGGCGGACCTGCTGCAGCGCTTCAGCGGGCATGGCGGCGACTTTGGCGAAGGCTCGGCCATGCTGTGCGGAACGCTGCCCGCGATCGGCGGCATCCGCCCGGCCGATCGCTTCGAGATCGAGCTGGAAGACCCGGTGCTGGGGCGCACGCTGCGCCACGCGTACGCGGTCGCTGCGCTGCCCGTGGCGGGCTGAGCATGCCGCGCCATCCCAACCGACAAGGCAGCGCCACGGAGTCACGGCCATGCACCACGACCTGATACTAGAGACCCGCAACCTCGGCAAGGCCTTCCGCGGTTTTACCGCGGTGAGCGACGTCAACCTACAGGTGCGCCGCGGGTCGATCCATGCGTTGATCGGCCCTAACGGCGCCGGCAAGACGACTTGCTTCAACCTGCTCACCAAGTTCCTGGAGCCGACCACCGGCACCATCCTTTTCAACGGCATCGACATCACCCGTGAAAAGCCCGCGCAGATCGCGCGGCGCGGCGTGATCCGTTCGTTCCAGATCTCGGCGGTGTTCCCGCACCTGACGGTGATGGAAAACGTGCGCATCGGGCTGCAGCGGCAACTTGGCACGGCGTACCAGTTCTGGCGCAGCGAGCGCTCGCTGGACGTGCTCAATGACCGCGCCATGGAGCTGCTCGAACAGGTCGGCCTGACCGAGTTCGCGCAGACGCTGACGGTGAACCTGCCGTACGGCCGCAAGCGCGCGCTGGAGATTGCCACCACGCTGGCGATGGAGCCCGAGCTGATGCTACTCGATGAACCCACGCAGGGCATGGGCCATGAAGACGTGGACCGCGTCACGCAGCTGATCAGGAAGGTCTCGGCGGGCCGCACCATCCTGATGGTGGAGCACAACATGAGCGTGGTCTCGTCGATCGCCGACAAGATCACCGTGCTGCAGCGTGGCGCGATCCTGGCCGAAGGCCCGTATGCGGAAGTGTCCAAGGATCCGCGCGTGATGGAGGCCTACATGGGCACCGTCGACGCGGAACTGCAGGGCGCGCACTGAGACGGCCCGGGGGAACGACACATGACGACATCCAACACACCCGCGCTCGAGATCAAGGACCTGCACGCCTGGTACGGCGAATCGCACATCCTGCATGGCGTGGACCTGACCGTGAACCGCGGCGAAGTGGTCACGCTGCTGGGCCGCAACGGCGCTGGCCGCACCACCACGCTGCGCGCGATCATGGGACTGACCGGCGCGCGCAAGGGCTCGATCAAGGTCAATGGCCACGAGACCATCGGCCTGCCCACGCACAAGATCGCGCACTACGGCATTGGCTATTGCCCCGAGGAGCGGGCGATCTTCTCCAGCCTCTCATGCGAAGAAAACCTGATGCTGCCGCCGGTGCTGAAGGGCGCCGACACCAGCAAGGGCATGAGCGAGACCGAACTCTACGAGATGTTCCCGAACCTGAAGGAGCGCCGCCAGAGCCAGGGCACGCGTCTTTCCGGCGGCGAGCAGCAGATGCTGGCGGTCGGGCGCATCCTGCGCACCGGCGCGAACCTGCTGCTGCTCGATGAAATCTCGGAAGGGTTGGCACCGGTGATCGTGCAGGCGCTTGCGCGCATGATCCTGATGCTCAAGCAGAAGGGGTACACGGTGGTGATGGTGGAGCAGAACTTCCGCTTTGCCGCGCCGCTGGCGGACCGCTTCTACGTGATGGAGCACGGCAGCATCGTCGAGCGCTTCGCGGCCAGTGAGCTGCAGGCCAGGATGCCGGTGCTGCATGAACTGCTGGGCGTATAAGGAGCGACTCATGAATCTGTTTGAAATCCCGCTCCCGGCGCTGCTGTCGCAGTTGTTGCTCGGGCTCGTCAACGGCGCCTTCTACGCCATGCTGAGCCTGGGCCTGGCGGTGATCTTCGGGCTGCTGAACGTCATCAACTTCGCGCACGGTGCGCTCTTCATGCTGGGTGCGGTGCTGGCGTGCGCCGGCATGACCTATGCGGGGCTCAGCTACTGGGCGATGCTGCTGCTGTCGCCGCTGGTGGTGGCCGCGCTGGGCGTGGTGATCGAGAAGACCATGCTGCGCTGGATCTACAAGCTCGACCATATCTACGGCCTGCTGCTGACACTGGGCATCACGCTGGTGATCGAAGGCATCTTCCGCTCGGTCTATGGCGTGTCCGGGCTGCCCTATGCACCGCCCGAGGCGCTGCAGGGCGCCTCCGACCTCGGCTTCATGCGCTTGCCCAATTACCGCGTGTGGGTCGTGATGGCGTCGCTGACGGCGTGCTTTGCCACCTGGTACGTGATCGAGAAGACCAAGCTGGGCGCCTACCTGCGCGCCGGCACTGAGAACGCCAAGGTGGTCGAGGCGTTCGGCGTCAACGTGCCGCGGATGGTGACGCTGACCTACGGCTTCGGCGTGGCGCTGGCCGCGTTTGCCGGGGTGCTGGCGGCGCCGGTCATGCAGGTGTCGCCGCTGATGGGTCAGAACCTGATCATCGTCGTGTTCGCGGTGGTGGTGATCGGCGGCATGGGCTCGATCATGGGCGCGATCCTGACCGGGCTGGGGCTGGGCGTGATCGAAGGGCTGGCCAAGGTGTTGTATCCGGAAGCATCTTCCACCGTTGTCTTCGTCATCATGGTGGTGGTGCTGTTGTTGCGCCCGGCAGGGCTGTTCGGAAAGGAGAAGTGATGAGCGGACAATCTATCGCCGCAATCGGCATGCGGCAGCAGCAGGTGGCGGGGCGCCTGCCAAAGCAGGTGATGTACGGCGTGGTGCTGGTGTGCCTGCTGGCCGCGCCGCTGGCCGGTGCGTATCCGGTGTTCGTGCTCAAGGTGCTGTGCTTCGCGCTGTTCGCGTGCGCCTTCAACCTGCTGATCGGCTATACCGGGTTGCTGTCGTTCGGCCACGCGGCCTTCTTCGGCGGCGCTGGCTATGCCGCCGGCCATGCCATGAAGGTCTGGGGCGTGACCCCGGAAATCGGCCTGATCCTGGGTACCGCTGCGGGCGCGCTGATCGGCTATGTGGTGGGCTCGCTGGCCATCCGCCGGCAGGGCATCTACTTCTCGATGATCACGCTGGCGCTGGCGCAGATGCTGTTCTTTATCTGCCTGCAGGCGCCGTTCACCGGCGGCGAGGACGGCCTGCAGGGCATTCCGCGCGGCAAGCTGTTCGGGGTGCTGCCGCTGTCGGACGACCTGACGCTGTATTACGTGGCGCTGGCGATCATCGTCGCCGCCTTTGCGCTGATCGTGCGCACGGTGCATTCGCCGTTCGGCCAGATCCTGAAGGCGATCAAGGAGAACGAGCCGCGCGCGATCTCGCTGGGCTATGACGTCGACCGCGTCAAGCTGACCGCCTTCGTGCTGTCGGCGGCGCTGTCGGGGCTGGCCGGCTCGGTCAAGGCGCTGGTGCTGGGCTTCGAGACGCTGACTGACGTGCACTGGTCGATGTCCGGCATGGTGATCCTGATGACGCTGCTAGGGGGGCTCGGCACACTCACCGGCCCGATCGTCGGCGCGTTTGTTGTGATCGCGCTGGAGAACAAGCTGGGCGAACTGGGCAGCTACCTTGCGGCCGTGACGGGCATCGACTGGTTCAACGGGCTCGGTGAATCGGTGTCGATGGTGACGGGCATCATCTTCATCGTGTGTGTGCTGACCTTCCGCAAGGGGATCGTGGGCAGTCTGGGGCGACGCCCCGGGTGAGTCGAAAACCGTCCATGGGGTTTCTCCCCTCTCGCGCTTACGGGAGGGGCCGGGGGAGAGGGCATGTCTCACTCGACGCGGCCTACAGGATGGGGCTGGAAGCCCGCACGCCGCTCGCGCAGCCGGGCGCAGGCCGAGCGTGCGGCTGCCGCACCGAGCGCTCCACAACCAGGAGGCCGGTCGCGGTCGTCCCGTGAACAATAGGCTTCAGGCCGCCCGGCCGGCATGCAAATCTTTTTGAAGAATCATCCCAAAATTTAGGCCATGTCTGATTGATCCCCACCGCCGATTTCGGCTCAATGGCATTCGGAAAGCAAGCTATTTCCGACCGAGGATCAATGATGCAAGACACGAAAACCAAGAAGATTTTTCGCAACTCGAAGACAATTATTTTCTTCCCCGTAATATGAAGAAACTGAGAGCAGTCATCGGCGCTATTACGGGCGCTGTCCTGGCTACGCTTGCTGCTTGGGGCGGGTTATATCTCTTCGGCGTTGTAGTTTTGCGCGGGACAGGAAGTTTGTTCGACACGAATCAGCATGCAGCGAATCTGTTCTTTGTTGGCTGGTTCGTGTCTATGGTCGCAGCCTCATTAATTGGTGGATGGCTTGGATATTCATCCGGGCGAAGATAGGGCATCACATCCACTATTTTTCAAGCCTATACATGCGCCGCCCCATGCTTCCATCATGGCGCGGCGCTGTTCGAGCACGGTGGCCCCTATCCCACAAATGGGAGAGGGGAGAAGACACCCCCGCACCCAGGCTCAGGCCTTGGCCAATGCCAGCGACGCACGCGGCGCGACTGCCACCTTCGCGCCGAGATGCTGGTCAACGACCCCCGCCACCATATCCGCCGTCACCGCCGACAAAGTCCACCCCAGGTGCCCATGCCCAGTGTTGTAGAAGATGCATGCCGCCCTCCCGCGCCCCACGCGCGGCAGCATATCCGGCATCATCGGCCGCAGCCCGGCCCAAGGCACCACGCTGCGCGTGCTGACGCCGGGGAAGCACTGCTGCACCCATTCCACCAGCGGGCGGATGCGGTCGGCGCGGATATCGCGGTTGTAGCCGTTGAACTCGGCGGTGCCGGCCACGCGGAAGCGGTCGTCGCCCAGGCGGCTGGTGACCAGCTTGGTTTCGTCGTCGAGCAGGCTCACCACCGGTGCTGCGGCGCGGCTGGCTTCGTCGGTCAGGTTGACCGTGATCGAATAGCCCTTGACCGGATAGATGTTGACGCGGTCGCCCAGCCCCGCGGCCAGCGCGCGGCTGGCGGTGCCGGCGCAGATCACGGCGCCGTCGAAGGTGGAGCTGGCCGTGTCGGCGCCGTCCTGCACGGTCACGGTGGCGCGCCTGCCGTCGGTCTTCACCGCCCGCACGTCCTGGCCGTACAGGCAGCGCACGCCCAGCCGATCGATGGCCGCGGCCAGGCCGCTGGTGAACTTGTGGATGTCGCCGGTGGAATCGCTCTCGGTGAAGTAGCCGCCGTAGTACGACCCGGCCAGCGTCGGCTCGATCGCGCGCATCTCCTCGGGCGTCACGGCGCGCCGCTCCAGCCCGCCCTGCGCCAGCAGCGCCGAGACCCGGCCGGCCTGCTCGAAGCCGGCCTTGTCGCGGTAGATATGGAGGATGCCTTCCTTCTTCAGGTCGAAATCAATGCCTTCCTGCGCCGCCCAGGCGAACAGGTGCTCGCGCGCGGCGATGGCCAGGCGCGCGGTCTCGATGGTGTTGCGGCGGTAGTGGGGGATCGCGGCGATGAACTCGGCGAACCACGACAGCTTGTGCCAGCTCGGCCGGGGATTGACCAGCAGCGGGGCGTCGTTGCGCAGCATCCACTTCATGCCCTTGACGATGGTCGACCAGTGGGTCCAGACCTCGGCGTTGGAGGCCGATAGCTGTCCGCCATTGGCGAACGAGGTCTCCATGGCGGCATAGCGGTGCCGTTCGAACAGCGTGACGGAGAATCCGCGCCGGGCCAGCGCGTAGGCCGTGGTGACACCCGTGATGCCACCGCCGATGACAGCGATTGATTTCATGATCTGCAGGTTCCAGGAACGTCGATGGTGGGAGCCCGGACGCAATATGCGTGGCGGACGCCCCCTCTGTTCTGGACCTGAGAGATTCACGACACCCGGCCGCCAGGGCGGGGCGCGCTTGCTCCTTCGGTATGCCGGCGGACGATAGCGTCCGGCATTCTTCAGAGTGCACTGACTGGTGATGCCGGTCCTTTTGCCTGAGAGTTTCCGGGGCGGTTGCTCCTTCGGCGCTGTCCGCGGCGGGCGCCGCGACAGTCTCTCCCTGCATCACATTGGCTTGAGGCCAATCGGGGCAATGTAGTGACAAGGCTCGACGTTGGATATGCGGGTTAACGCTTAGGCGGCCTGCCGCCCGCGTCGCTATGTCGCATCGGCCTGCGTCCCTGTGCCCCATAAAATGTCAGCGCTCGCTCTCGGGGAGAAGCGCCGTATGCTGCGCTCAGGTGGGGTGAGCCAAAAAAGACGACAACAAGGTTTTCCAGTGAAGAAAAATCGCATTGCACTGGCCGTTTCGGCGGTACTGATGGGCCCCGCCGTCGCCGCCGCCCAGGTGGTGGACGCGCCCGAGCCGCTGCAGGAGGTGGTGGTCTCGGCCAAGTCGGAGCGCGGCGAGACGCCGGCCATAGCGCCCAACACGCCCTCGCCGGCCTACGGCATCAGCAGCCGCCGCATGGCCGACTTCAATGTGGTGAACACGGAAGACGCCCTCAAATACGCGCCCAACCTCGCCGTACGCAAGCGCTTCATCGGCGATATGAACTCGATCATCTCGGTGCGCAGCACCAGTTCGCGCCAGTCGGCGCGCGGGCTGGTCTATGCGGACGGCCTGCTGCTGTCCAACCTGCTGGGTTCGGACTTCAGCTTCCCGCCGCGCTGGTCGCTGGTCAACAGCGCCGAAATCGAGCGCATGGACGTGCTGTACGGCCCGTATTCGGCGCTGTATCCCGGCAACTCGCTGGGCGCGACGGTGCTGATCACCACGCGCACGCCGGAGAAGTTCGAGGGCGATGCCAGCGTGCAGCTGTTCACGCAGCGCTTCAGCCTGTATGGCACGCACGACAACTTCAACGGAGTCCACGCCAACGCCTATGTGGGCGACCGCGTCGGCCCGTTCTCGTGGCTGGTCAGCGTGGACCGGCAGGACAGCAAGAGCCAGCCGCTGAGCTTCTATACCGCGGCGCGCTCCACAGCCCGCGCCACTTCTGCCGACAAGCCGGTCACCGGCGCCTACTTCGACCAGGACCAGACCGGCCGCGACCGCGTGGTGATGGGCGTGAACAGCGAGGGCGTCACGCACACGGTGCAGGACCAGCTCAAGCTCAAGCTCGGCTACGACATCACCAATACCCTGCAGGCGCAGTTCACTGCCGCCTACTGGCAACAGGACCGCTCCAGCGCCACGGGCAGCTACCTGCGCGATGCCAATGGCAATGCGGTGTCGAGCGGTAATGTGAATATCGGCGGCTATCGCTATGTGATTCCCGCCAACGCCTTTGCCCCGAGCAACGGCGAGGACGCGCGCTGGCTCTATGGTCTGTCGCTGCGCACGCGCAACGAGACCGGCTGGAATTTCTCGGGCGTGGCGTCGCTGTTCGACGTCAGCAAGGACATCAGCCGCAGCGCCAACACCGTCGGCAGCGGGCCGGGCACGGTGACCTATGGTGACGGCACCGGCTGGCGCACGCTCGACCTGAAGGCCGACTACCGCCCGCAGCAGCTGCAGGGCGGGCACTGGGTCACGTTCGGCTATCACTACGACAACTACCGGCTGAGCAACACCACCTACAACACCTCGGACTGGCAGGCGGCCACCATCACCGCCTTCAACAACGCCTTTGCCGGCAAGACCGAGACCCAGGCGCTCTATGCGCAGGACGCCTGGTACTTCGCCGAGGACTGGAAGCTGATCCCCGGCGTGCGCTACGAACACTGGCGCGCCTATGACGGCAGCCGCAGCCAGCCCGGCGTGGATATCGGCTACCCGGTGCGCAGCGAATCCAACTGGTCGCCCAAGCTGGCGCTGGAGAAGGCCTTCGGGCAGGACTGGCTGGGCCGCTTGTCGCTGGGCCAGGCCTATCGCTACCCGACTGTCAGCGAGCTGTTCCAGGGCCGCATCACCGGGACCGCGCTGATCAACAACGATCCCAACCTGCGGCCCGAGCGATCGTTCTCGAAGGACCTGACCTTCGAGCGTACAGTGGATTCGTCGTACTTCCGGGTCTCGGTGTATGAGGACGATATCCGCGATGCCCTGGTCAGCCAGACCAACACCACGGTATTCCCGACCGTCACCAGTTTCCAGAACGTCGACCGCGTGCGCACCCGCGGCATCGAGCTGGCCTATGACGCGCGCGATGTCTTCGTCAGCGGCTTCGACCTGTCGGCCAGCGGGGCCTACAACCATTCGAAGACGCTTGAGAACGCCAACAACCCGGCCTCGGTGGGCAAGTATTTCTACCGCATCCCCAAGTGGCGCGCCAACCTGATGGGCACCTATCGCATCACGCCGGCCTGGGCCGGCACGCTGGCCATGACCTATTCGGGGCGGCAGTACAATACGCTCGACAATTCCGACGTCAATCCCGACACCTTCGGCGGCACCAGCAGCTTCCTGACCTTTGACGTCAAGGTGACGTACAGGCCCGCGAAGAACGTGCGCCTCGGGCTTGGCATCGACAACCTCACCGACCAGCGCTACTACGTCTACCACCCGTATCCGGGCCGGACGTTCTACGCCGAGGCGAAACTCTCCTTCTGAGCACGTGAACAGGCTGACCACAACCATGCAAGGCGTTCGCCCCGGTTTCCGCTTGATCGTTGCCGGGCTGATGATGGCCTGTGCCGCGCTGGCCGCGACCGCGCAAACGCACGGCGATCACAGCGGCCACGGCGGGCAGGCCAAGGCCGCAAAGATGAGCGAGCTGGGCACCGGCGCCGCCTTCGATCGGGACGGCAAACTGTGGATCGCCTACAAGGACGGCCCCTATGTTGCCGTGCGGGCGTCGAGCGATCATGGCCGCAGCTTCGGGCCGGCGCAGCATGTCAACAGCACGCCGGAAGCAGTCGCCGCCGATCATGAAAGCCGGCCCAAGGTCGCCACCGGGCGCGACGGCGAGATCTTCGTCACCTGGACCCAGCCGCTGCCCACGCCGTGGACCGGCTTTATCCGCTTTGCGCGTTCCACCGACGGCGGCAAATCCTTCGCCGAACCGCTGACGGTGCATGCCAACCGCGACCAGATCGCGCACCGCTTCGACGCCATCGCGGTGGACAACGCCGGGCGCGTCTTTGTCAGCTGGATCGACAAGCGCGACGTGGTTGCCGCCGAGGCGCGCAAGCAGCCGTATGCCGGCGCCGCGGTCTACTACGCGGTCTCGGCCGACCAGGGCAAGACCTTCCAGGGCGACTACAAGATCGCCGACCAGTCGTGCGAATGCTGCCGCATCGCGCTGTCGCCCACGCCCGACGGCAAGATGCTGGCGCTGTGGCGCCATGTGTTCCCGCCCAACGCGCGCGACCACGCGCTGGCGCTGCTGGGCACCAACGGCAAGGCCACGCCGATGCAGCGCGCCACCTTCGACGACTGGCGCATCGACGCCTGCCCGCACCACGGCCCCGGCGCTTCGGTGGCGCCCGATGGCACAGTGCATATGGTCTGGTTCAACGTGCGCGAAGGCAAGCCCACGGTCTCGGTGGGGCGCTGGAAGGACGGCAAGCTGCAGGCACAGCGCCCGCTGGATGACCCGCGCGCGCAGCATGCCGATATCGTCGCGCTGAACGACAACGAGATCGCGGTGGCCTGGAAATCGTTCGACGGCCAGCAGACACGCCTGTCAGCGATGTTGTCGCAAGACGGCGGCAAGACCTGGCAGACGCGCAAGCTGGCCGGCACAGAACGCGACTCGGACCAACCGCACCTGCTGCAGCATGCCGGCCGCGCCTACGTGCTGTGGCGTACCGAGGCCGAGGGCTTCCAGGTGTTCCCGCTGGGCAAGGAGGGCGCATGATGCTATCCCGCCGCAAGCTGCTCGCCGCTGCCGTGCTGACCCTGGCGATGACTGCCGCCAATGCCGGCAGTCAACCGGCCGACCGCGTCGCTGTGTTCGCATCGGCCAGCGCCACCCAGCTGGCAGCCAGCCAGCAGGGCAAGCCCTTTGTCCTGGTGGTGTGGTCGCTCGACTGCATCTATTGCAAGCGCAACTTCGACGCCATCGACAAGCTGCGTACGAAGCATCCGGACCTGCGCGTCGTCACGCTGGCGACGGACAACCCCGACGCGCTGCCACAGGTGCAGCAACTGCTCCAGCGCGTCAGGCTCACGCGCAACGCGTGGGTATTCGGGCACGAGCCGCAGGAGCGGCTGCGCTATGCGGTCGACCCGGACTGGATGGGCGAGATGCCGCGCACGTACTTCTATCGCGCCGATGGCCAGCGGCAGGGCGTGTCCGGCGTGATCAGCGACGCGGACTGGGGCAAGCACCTGCGCTGGGCTGGCATCGCCGGCTGAGGCTGGACCGGGGTGATCCGGCCCAGCGGCTGTCCGCTTAGTCGGGCTTGATGCCCGCGCGCGCAATGATCGGCTTCCAGCGCTGTTGCTCCTGCGCGATAAAACGCGCGAACTCCGCCGGCGTGTCGCCCACGACAATCGCCGCATCGGCGCTCAGGCGCTCGACCGACGACTTGCTCTTCACTGCTTTCACGGTGGCGTCCGCCAGCTTGTCGGCGGCCGCCTGGGGCAGAGATGCCGGCGCCAGCAGGCCATACCACTGCGTCATTTCGAAGCCGGGATAGCCTTGTTCGGCAACCGTTGGCACATCAGGCAGCTGGGGAATGCGCTGGGTCGTGCCGGTGGCGATGCAGCGCAACTTGCCGGCCTTGATGAACTGGATGATCGCGGGCGCGCCGACGGCGGCCGCGTCCAGCCGCCCCGACAGCAGGTCGGTGATCTGCGGGCCGCTGCCACGATACGGCACATGGGTGATGAAGGTGCCGGTCGCGGCCTTCAGGTATTCAAAGGCCAGGTGGCCGGCGCTGCCGTTGCCGGCCGAACCGTAGTTCAGCTTGCCTGGTTTGCTCTTGGCCAGCGCCACGAACTCCTTCAGGTTCTTCGCGGGCACGTCGGGGTGGACCACATACAGGCTCGGCACCTTCGACAGCAGCGAGATCGCGCGGAAGTCCTTGACGGGGTCGTAGGGCAGTTTCGGGAAGATAAAGGGATTGACCGCCAGCGTGCCGATATGGCCGAGGATCAGCGTGTGGTTGTCATCGGCGCGCGCGACTTCGCCCATCGCGATATTGCCGGCCGCGCCGGGCTTGTTCTCGACGAACACTGACACGCCGAGCAGCTTGGTCAGCTCCGCCGCGGTGGAGCGCGCCACGATCTCCGAGCTGCCGCCCGGTGCGAACGGCACCACCAGCCGGATCGGTTTGGCCGGCCAGGCCTGGGCACGCGCGAGCGTTGGCGCCAGCGCGCACGCGCCTAGCGCGGCGGTGGTCTTGAGCAGATGGCGTCGAAGGGGATTTATCGGGGTCATGCTTGTCTCCTGAAAGTTCTGTAGCTGGGCCGTGGTGGGGCAGGGGCGGTGCTGGTGGGTGCTATTCGGGCTTGATGTTGCCGTCCCGGATGACCTTGGCCCATAGCCGGGTCTGCCCGTCGATGAATTGCCGTGCCTGTGCGGGCGGCGCAGCCACGACCTCGCCGCCCAGCTCGGCCACGCGTTGCCGGATCTCGGGGCTGGTCATGACTTTCTGCAGGGCGTCAGCGAGCTTCGCTGCGATCGGGTCCGGCGTTGCGGCGGGCAGGAAGGCCGCATTCCATTCATAGACCTCGTAGCTCGCCACGCCGGCTTCCTGCATGGTGGGCACGGACGGCAATGCCTGGGTGCGGGCATGGCTGGTCACCGCCAGCGGCTTCAGCTTGCCGGCCTTGATGTGCTGCAGGCTCGAAGCCACGTTGGCAAAGAACAGCGGCACTTGGCCGGCGATGACATCGGTCATGGCCGGGCCGCCGCCCTTGTAGGGCACATGCAGGAGATCGACCCCCGCGCGCTGCTCGAACAGCACGCCGGCCAGATGCTGCGCCGAGCCATTGCCCGAGGACGCAAAGGCGACCGAGCCTGGTTTTTGCCTGGCCATGGCCAGGACGTCGCTGACCTTGCTGGCGGGAAAGCCCGCCGTGGCCACCAGCACATTGGGATAGCGCGCCAGCACGCCGACCGGCCGGAAGGCCTTGTCCGGATCGTAGGGCAGGCGCGGATAGAGGCTGGGATTCACCGCATAAGAGGAGGCATCGACCATCATCGTGTAGCCGTCCGGTGCCGCCTTGGCGACATAGGCGGCACCGATCTGCCCGCCGGCACCCGGGCGGTTCTCGACGACGACGGTCTGGCCCAGCTCGCGCCCGAGACCCGGGGCGATCAGCCGTGCCATCAGGTCCGCGCCGCCGCCCGGCGGATACGTCACCACGATCGTGACGGGGCGTGCCGGCCAGGCAGCTGCGGTGTCGGCGGCCTGCGCCAGCGTGGTGGTGGCGATCATGGCAGCGATCGTGGCGGCGATCGCGTGGCGTACGTGCATGGGTCTGTCTCCTCGGCGCGGTCCGTCAGCGGACGTCCGCGGTATAGCGAAAGGCAAAGGCGTCGCCCCGCGTCAGCCGGTATTCGATGCAGTTGCCGCCCAGGTCGAAGGCATGCCGGGTCACGACCGCGCACGGGTGCGCATCCGGCAAGTCCAGCAAGGCGGCCTCGTCTGCTGCCAGCGTGCGGAAGGTCACTTCGTCCACGGCGCGATGGACCGTGATGCCGCAGGCGCTGCCCAGCAGCGGGTAGAGCAGGTCGCCCCATTGCACCGGCGGGATCTGCTGCAGGGCCTCGCAGCGCGGCAGCGGCAGCCAGATCGATTCCAGCAGCCGGGGCGTGTCTTCCAGCCAGCGGCGGCGCGAGATCGCCAGCCCGCGCGCGCCGGTCGGCAGCCCGAAGCGGGTTGCCATGGCCTTGTCCAGGCGCACGGCGCGGCACGACAGGATTTCCGAGCGCGGCACCGCCGGCGCGCCATCGGCGCCGCCGAAGCGGAAAAACCGCATCAGGCTGGCCCCGCTCAGTCCCTTGCGCACAAAGGTGCCCTTGCCCTGCACGCGCTCCAGCAGGCCCTGCTGGACCAGCACGGCGATGGCCTGCCGGATGGTGCCCAGCGCAATGCCGAATTCCTTGGCCAGCGCGCCTTCCGCAGGGATGGCGCTGCCGGGCGTCCACGCGCCGGAAACGATCTTTACCTGCAGTTCTGCCGCGATCTGGCCGTAGCGGCTCAGGCCCGCGGCGGTGGTCGTGGTCTGGAGCAGCGCGTTGTCTGGCATGCCGAACCCGTGCTAAATTGATGTCAATGTCGATGTCCTCTAGAGGACTAGAATACTGACGCGGGTTCGGATGCCATATCCGGATATACCCGCGCCACTGAGACGCGCCACTGAGGGGCTGACTGATGAGCAAGTGCGCTTTGCCGCTGGTGGATACCCACTTCCACGTCTTCGATGCCGGACCGGCCACGCCATCGGCCCGCTACCGGCCGCCCTATGCCGCCGACCTGAAGGGCTGGCACGCCCGGCTTGCAGAGCTGGGAGACCTGTATGGGGTAGTGGTGCAGACCAGCTTTCTCGGCACCGACAATTCGGCGCTGCTGGCCGCGCTGCAGGCAATGCCCGGGCGCTTGCGCGGCGTTGCGGTGGTCGACCCGGAAGTGACGGACCAGGAACTGGCCACATTGCACGGCGCCGGCGTGCGGGGCATCCGCCTGAACCTGTATGGCGATCCGGACTGGCAGCGCATCGCCACTGCGTCATGGCGAGGGCTGTTCTCCCGGATCGCCGGGCTGGGCTGGCATGTCGAACTCCATACCAGCAACGGCGATGGCGCCATGGTGCTGGCGCAGCTTGACGCGGCCCTTGGCGATACCGGCGCGCCGGTCGTGCTTGATCACTTTGGCCGGCCCGGCCCCGCAGGAACCGCGGATTCGATCTTCGACGTGGCCTCTGCCGTGCGCGCGCGCCGCCAGGTCTGGGTGAAGATCAGCGCGCCATACCGGCTTGCATCCCCTCAGGACTGGCACGGGCTTGCGCAGAGATGGCGCGAAGTCGTGGGCGATGACCGCATACTGTGGGGCAGCGACTGGCCATGGACCAATCACGAGGCGCCGGCTCGGGTCGACGAGTGCCGGATGCTTGCCGCATGGCCGGGACAAGGGGCGCCCGGTGACAGCGAGGAGGCCGGCGCGGCCTTGTCCGCTGCGCTCCGGTGGCGGAACGCCGCAGCGTTGTACGGGTTTGCGGTGAAGGGATAGCGGGCGACTTGCGCCGCCGGCGTCAATCCAGCGCCAGCACCCCGGGAATCGCCTCCACCAGCAAATCGATCGTCACCCTCAGCTTGTGCGGCAGGAAGCGGGTGCGCGGCCACACCAGGTGCAGCGGGGTCCGGATCACCGAGGCTTGCGGCAGTACGCGCACCAGCGTGCCCTGGTCCAGCGGCTCCCGCACCAGCCACAAGGGGACATTGACCAGGCCCGCGCCACGTACGGCCGCCGCGGCGATGGTGTCGATATCGTCAAAGCCGAGGTGGTGAGCCAGCTCCGGCCGCGCGATATTGCCGTCGGGACCGGCCAGTGACCAGGGCACGGACTCGCCGCCATGCATGTAGACGAGGCAGCGGTGCGAGGCCAGGTCGGCATGGCCGCGTGACCGTGCAGGGGATCGGCGTGTCGCACCGGCGCGCGCTGCAGGACCTGGTGCGTGCCGTGGACTGGCTGGCGCTGCGCCCGGTGATCGAGCGCGAGTATGACTTTGGGGACTTGCCTGCGGCGCTCGACCACCTGGAACGCGGGGCCTTCGGTAAGGTGGTGCTGCGGCTGCGCTGAGGCGCGGGCCGGACTGCTATTTGCGAGCCTTGCCGCGCACGCTCTTTTTGGCCGCGGCGGCGCGCGCCGCTTCTTTTTCGGCCGCTGCCGCTGCGCCCAACTGCTCCAGCCAGGACATGCCCTCGACATAAGACAGGAAATGCCGCAGGTATTCCGGCGACGTCTCGCGCATCAGGGACAGCGAACGATGCACGAGATGGTCGGTATTGAGCGGCCCGGCATTCTCCGGCACGCGTTCCAGCGACAGGCGGAAGTGCTGCTCGACGCTGACCCTGGCCCAGGTCTCGCGGAAGTAGTCGGCCAGGGCATCGACCAGCGGCGCGTCGGACTGGGGTGCGTGTGCCGGCACCGGCGTGTGCGATCGGGCATCGTTCGAGGCGACCGCGACGGCGGGCCTGGCGCGCGCGGTGATGTCGTGCACGAGTGTGCCAAGCGCGCTGGCTATTGGGCTGGATGTTGGCGTGGATGGCGCGGCACCATCGGCAGCATCACTATCCTGGCCTGTGTACCGCTGCACGATGGCGGCATACGCGGCGACCAGACCTCGCAGGCGCTCATCCAGCAAGCCCCGCACCGCGCCACTGTGTCCGCCGGAACGGCGGGCCAGCGCTTCCATCAGGCGGAAGCGCACGGGATCGGCCTGGTCGGCGCCGCTGGCCTGCCAGGCATCCAGTTGCGCGCGGATATCGGCTGCCACGTCGAGGCTAGCCATGCGGCTTCACCGTGCCCGCGGTCACGCGCGGCACCGGCGAGATTTCGACGCGCCGGTTCTTCGCGCGGCCCTCGGCATCGGCATTCGGTGTCACAGGCTGCTGCGAACCGAAGGCGGCAGAGAACACCGAGGTGGGCGGGATGCCGGCATCGATCAGGGTGCGGGTCACGGTCAGGGCGCGCTGCGCCGACAGCTCCCAGTTGTCGGCAAAGCGGCGGTTGCCTTCGCGCACCTGCTGGTCGTCGGTAAAGCCGCTGACCATCAGGATCTCGTCGCGGCTGCGCAGGTAGGCAGACAATGGCTGCGCCAGGCTCTTCAGCAGATCGCGGCCTTCAGGTTGCAGCTGGTCTGAGTTGAGTGCAAACAGCACGTTGCCGCTGATGCCGATGCGCCCGTTCACCAGCGTCACGCGGCCGGCCGCCAGCGGCCCCGCCAGCGCCTTTTCTAGCGTTTCGCGGCGCTGTGCTTCCTCCTGCCGCTGCTTCACCTCGGCTTCCAGTCTGGCCGACAGTTCCATCTGCACGCCGATGACCCCCAGCAGGACCAGCACGAACGCGCCCAGCAGCACCGACATCAGGTCGCCAAAGACCGCCCACGCGGGAACGGTCGGCTCAACGACGGCGTCGAGTTCCTCTCTCATGCCGCCTCTGCGCTGGGCGCTTGCTGGCCGGCGCGCTGCTGCAGGTCCTCAAGGATCTGCTTTTGCGACAGCATGCTCAGGTCGACGACTTCGCGCGCCTGCGCCACGTAGTAGGCCAGTTGCTCGTCGCTGCGCGTCATCGACTTGTCCAGCGCGGCCTCGATGCGCTGCAGGTGGTCGATCAGCTTGCCGTTGGATTCGCTGAACAGCTGCACCGCCACGCCAAAGGCTTCGCCCAGGCTCGCGACTTCGACCGCGCTGCCGGTGACCTGCGCGGCGATGTCGGTGAGCTTGCTGGTTTCGGATTCGACCTTGTCGGTAAAGCGCGTGCCGATGCGGTCCAGCAGGTCCGCCGTGGTGGCGACCAGGGTGTCGACCGCGCTGCGCTGCTCAGTGGAAGCGTGATTCACGGCATCGAGCAGCGTGCCCAGCGTTTCCAGCATGCGGCTGCGTTCTTCCAGCATGGCGTTGTCGCGCGCCATGCCGTCGGTGAGTTTCTCGCGAAGTTCCGCGATGACCTCCGCGGCGGCCTTGGGCGCTTCGGATGCGGCCTGCATCAGGTGGGCGACTTCGGCGATGGTGCCGGTGGCCTGGGCCTGCGCCTGGGCTGCCATGTCGCGCGCGGTGACGGCCAGCGTCTCGCAGATTTCCTGCTGGCGGCTGACGGTGTGCGCGCTGGCCCGTTCCCATTCCTGGCGCAGCGATGCGGCCATGGTGCCGAGCGTATCGGTCCAGGCAGCCATGCGTTGCGCGTCCTGCGATGCCAGTTCCGCCTGCAATGTGGTGGCGGCCTTGGGTGCCTCGGCCGCGGCTTGCACCAGGCGGTCGATTTCGGCGAGGGTGGTGCTGGCATGCGCCTGCGTCTCAGTCGAGATCGCGCGCGCGGTCTGCGCCAGGGCCTCACAGATCTCCTGCTGGCGGGTGGCGGCGTGCGTGCTGGCCTGTTCCCACTGCTGGCGCAGCGTCGCGGCGATGGTGCCGAGCGTATCGGTCCAGCTGGCAAAGCGCTGTTCGTCGCGTGCAGCCAGCTCGGCCTGCAGCGCAACGGCCGCCTTCGGGGCGTCCGTTGCAGCCTGCACCAGACGGTCGATCTCAGCGAGGGTGCGGCTGGCATGCGCCTGGGTCTGGGCCGAGATGTCGCGCACGCTCTGCGCCAGCGTAGTGCTGATCTCGTCCTGGCAGCTTACTGTGTGGGCGTTCAGCTGTTCCCACTCCTGGCGCAACGCGGCCGTCATGGTGCCGAGCGTATCGGCCCACGCGGCGAAGCGCTGTGCATCGCGCGAAGCCAGTTCCGCCTGCAGCGCGACGGCCGCCTTCGGCGCGTCCGACGCGGCTTGCACCAGGCGGTCGATCTCCGCGAGAGTCTGGCTGGCATGCGTCTGGGTCTGGGCCGAGATCTCGCGCACGCTCTGCGCCAGCGTAGTGCTGATCTCGTCCTGGCGGCTTACCGTGTGCGCGTTCAGCTGTTCCCACTCCCGGCGCAACGCGGCCGTCATGGTGCCGAGCGTATCGGTCCAGGCGGCGAAGCGCTGTGCATCGCGCGAAGCCAGTTCCGCCTGCAGCGCGACGGCCGCCTTCGGCGCGTCGGAAGCGGCTTGCACCAGGCGGTCGATCTCCGCGAGAGTCTGGCTGGCATGCGCCTGGGTCTGGGCCGAGATGTCGTGCACGCTCTGCGCCAGCGTAGTGCTGATCTCGTCCTGGCGGCTTACCGTGTGGGCGTTCAGTTGCTCCCACTCCTGTCGCAGGGCAGTCGTCATAGTGCCGAGCGTATCGGTCCAGGCCGACAGGCGCTGCGCGTCGTGCGCGGCCAGCTGCGTCTGCAGCCCGGCATGCGACTCGCCCACGGTGCGCACCAGTGTCGCCGCATGTTCGCCGAACGCGGCTGCGGCGGCCGTCAGGGCTTGCTGGTTGTCGCCGGCGAGCTTCTCGCCGGTGCGCTCCTGGCGCGACAGCGCCTCGCGCCAGGCGTCGGCAGCGCTGCCGGCAGCCGTGTCGAGACGGGTGGCGACACTGTCCAGCAGCCCGGCCGAGCGTTGTTCGAAGGTCTGGGCAAAGCCGTCGAGGGACGTGCGCAGGTCCGCTGCCAATGCCTCGCTGGTGCGCTGATGCCCGGCCAGCGCCTGGTTCCACGTATCCGCGACGCCCGCGGTGGCGGTCTCGAAGCGGCTCGATACCCCATCCAGATGCTGTTGCACGGCGTGGGTCACGGTGTCGCGCAAGGCCGTGGTTTCGCGTGCCAGGCCCGCCATGGTCGCGTCCACCGCAGGCTGGATCGCTGCGCTCGCGGCGCGGGCGCTATCGGCAATGCTGTCCTTCAGCGATTGCTCCACCGACGACGCCAGGCGGGTGTAGACCACTTCGGTCTTGTTGTGGAAGGCGTCCTGGCTGGCGGCCAGGCGCTCGGTCAGGGCCTGGTTCTGTTCCGCCATCGTGGTCATCATGGCCTGCATGCGCTCGACCAGTGCCGGCATCACGTCGGCCTGGCGCTGCAGCAGCCGGAACGCTTCATCACGCTGGTGGCCGCGCGAGTAGGGGCGCAGCGTGGTGGCGATGCGGGCGTCCAGCGCCTGCGCGGCCTGGATCCGCTCGCGCCGGCACAATGCCGACAACAGCCCCAGCATCGCGGACGTGGCCACGCCCGCGACCGAGGTGCCAAACGCAAAGCCCAGCCCCTTGACCGGCGCCGCCAGCGAGGCGCGGATGGCCTGCAGGTCGGTGGCGGTCTCCAGCGCGATGCCGGTGCCGCGCAGGGTCGCCACCATGCCCAGGAACGTGCCCAGCATGCCCAGCAGCACCAGCAGGCCGACCAGGTAGGGTGTCAGTGCGGGGCCGGGCAGGCCGACGCGCTCGCCTTCCACGCGCAGGCGGGCACTGTCGCGCAGGCTGGGATGCAGCCGTTCCAGCCAGCTGCCAAGGCTGGCCGGCGCTTCGGACAGGCCGGCGACGGCCTGCGCCAGCGTGGCGGTAGCCTGCCGGTAGCGGTGCAGCTCAAACGCCCCCGCCAGGTAGAAGCCGCCGATCAGCAGCGTCACGGCCAGCGCCAGGAAGTTCGTGCCTGCATAGCCGGCGGCGATCCAGCACACGACCGCCAGGCCCGCCAGGAAAGCAACAATATGGGTGAGGTATCGGGTCATGATGTCCTGGTTAGCTGTCTTGCAGCGCCGCCAGCAAGCCTTCAACGGGCTGCCAGCGGATTTCGAGTTCGGCGAGCAATACGCTCTGCATATCCTTGCGGAACACCCCCAGCCATGCGCCGGGGCGGACCGCCGGGGGCTGCCCCGCGGCCTGGGCGTCGGCCAGCGCTGCCGCTTCGGCCTGGCGCAGGCGCTGGAAATGCGGCTCCAGCATGGTCGGCACCGCGCCCAGCAGGCTCTGCTCGCGCGCGCCCAGCACGCGCTCCATCACCGCATCGACCATGGCCAGCTTGGCCACGCCGGGGGCACGGGCGGACAGCGCGGCGCGCAAGCGGCCGCGCAGGTTGCCGATCGCGGTCTCCATGGTCTGTTGCAGCGTGAGGTAACGCTGGCGATAAACCGCGTAGTCGACCTGCGCATCGACGGGGTCGGGCAGCGCAGACGGCCGCGACGGCCCGCGCCGCCTGCTGGCAAGCGTGGTGTCTTCCACGATGGCATCGGCCAGCGTGGCGCGCACGCGGGCGCATTCCTGCGCCTCGGTGCCGCCGGCGGCACTTACCGCGGGTGGCATTGCCGGCGCATTGGCCTTCAGGGCCGACGACAGCGCGATCGCATCCGCCCAGCCAAGCCATTGGCTCAGCTGGCTCGAGAGCGAGCTTGCAGGAGAGGGGGCGTCGGCGTCGGTCAGGCGAGCCAGCAGGCGGACTAGCGTCGGGCCGCTGAAACCTGTGCGCCGGGGCACTTGTAACATTCCGCCGGATTTGAAAAATCCAGCAGTTTACACGGCCCAGAGGGGCTGGCGTCAGTAAAAGGGCGGAGCGGCCCGCTCATCGACGGCCCGGCCCGGCCGCCGCCTTGACCGTCACTGCGGCCGTGACTCGGTTGTCTTCGAAGACTTGGTCGATGCGATACCAGCGGTGACTGGCCTGTCCGGCCGATCCCCCCGAGCGTGCCAAGGCCCGGATTCGCGCGCGGGTCGAGCATCCCTTCCATGTGTCAAGAACCTG
Source organism: Cupriavidus sp. CP313 (assembly GCF_054072015.1). Lineage (NCBI taxonomy): Bacteria > Pseudomonadati > Pseudomonadota > Betaproteobacteria > Burkholderiales > Burkholderiaceae > Cupriavidus > Cupriavidus sp. CP313. Next base: position 64,419 of record NZ_JBSVZB010000006.1, read on the forward strand.
CTTGGTCATCGCAAGGTTCGGTACAAGTACAATCCTTGGCAAATTGACACACAAATACTACGAGGGGACGACATCATGAATGGTGTGGTTTCAGGCCGCCTTGCGCCGGGGTGCCCTTGAATACACGTTTCATCGAGGCCTTCATGTGGGTAGCGCGGCTTGGCAGTTTCCGCGCTGCGGCCGACCATCTGCACATCACGCAGGCTGCAATGTCAAATCGCATCGCCTCGCTCGAGCAGGAGATCGGTGCCCGCGTCTTTGAACGCGAAGCCCGCGATCTGCGCCTGACGCCGGTTGGCCTGCGGTTGCTCAGCTACGGCGAGCGGATGCTCGAGCTGCAGCGCGAGATCATGGTGCTGGGCCGCTCGGACCAGCAGCTGCTCGGGCTGGTGCGCATCGGCGCGATCGAGACCGTGGTGCATACCTGGCTGGTCGACTTCCTGCGCCACCTGAGTTCGACATATCCCGGCATCGAGGTGCAGATCACCTCCGAGACGACCGAAGGGCTGCACAAGAGCCTGCGCGCCGGCGCAATCGATATCGCGCTGCAGACCGACACCGCCGTCGGCGAAGGCATCGCCAGCATGCCCTGCCTGCCGATGGCGATGGGCTGGGTTGGCCCGCCAGGCGAACCGCAGCCGGGTGAAGGCGTGCTGGTCGGGCTGCTCCAGCATCCGACCATCACGATGAGCCGGGGCTCGCAGCCCCACGTTGCGCTCAAGGAGCTGTATCGCAAGGCCGGATTGCCGGTAGGCAAGGTGCATTGCGTGAGCTCGATCGCCGCCATTGTCAGGCTGGTCAAGGGCGGGTTCGGCAATGCCCTGATGCCGCTGGCACCGGTGCGCGAGCAGGTCGAGCGCGGCGAATTGCGCCTGCTTGCCTGCGATGTCCCGCTGCCACCGCAGCGTGTCGTGGTCAGTTATCACGACCATGGCGTTTCCGAGGCCATCCGCTTCGTTGCCGAACTGGCCTGCCGCGAATCGGATCAGTTCGTCCAGTCGCTGCCTGCACCATATTCGGGGGCCTAGGAGGCCCTAGAGAGGCCGTTGCGCCACCCTGGTGCGGCTTCCCGGCCGTATCCACAAGAAAAACTGATCGGAAGGACCAACAATTTCCCGTTTGTCCTGACTCGCTGCTGCAACGATCATCGACTCATCTGCCACACCCGGCGATCACCCCGTCAGAGGAGATAGAGTTTGATGAGCAATCTTGCGGCCATTCCCCCACATGGCTTGTTGTTCGTCGCGTCCAATGTGGATGCGGCCGATGAAGCCGATTTCAACCTCTGGTACGACCGCGAACACGTAGAGGAGCGTGCGCGCGTTCCAGGCTTTATCTCGGCCGCGCGCTACCAGGCAGTGCACGGTGGCCCGAAGTACCTTGGCCTCTATCGCACCGAATCGCTGGCCGCGTTCACCTCGGCCGCCTATAAGCAGGCCTTCCGGCACCAGACCCCATGGTCAGTCACCAACCTTGGACGCATGCGCAAGCCGATGCGCCGCGTGTGCTCGGTCGATGCCTCGGTGGGACAAGGTAGCGGCAGCTGGCTCGCGGTCCTTCCACTGCCGCGCGCCGACGATGCCGTGTCCCTCATCGATCGGGCCGGCGAGGTCGGAGATGAACTCTCGCTGCGGGCAGGGTTCGTCCGCTCCTATCTACTCGTTCCCGACGACGAGCTCAGTCAACCTTTGCCCAATGAGAGCCTCGAAGGCCGCCAACTGCTTCCCTTGTTCGTCGTGGAGAGCAGTGACGAACAGGCAAGCGAGCTTGCTCTGAGCATCGCGGCGCAGGGCCTGCACGCCGATGCCACCGGCGCGACGCGCTACATCCTCAAGTGGAAACTCTACGCAAAGGAACTGACGTCATGAGCGAAATGATTTCTTCTGCAACCGACGTCAGCTCTGCAGCCGGCGCGCGCGATGCCAGCGCCAACGCAAAGATGCGCCGCCTGGCTGCGGCCAGCTCAATCGGGACCACGCTGGAGTGGTATGACTTTACCGTCTACAACCTGATGGCGGCGCTGGTCTTCAACGTCATCTTCTTTCCGTCGTTCGATCCGCTCACGGGTACGATCCTGGCGTTCTCCACGTATGCCGTCGGCTATGTGTCCCGGCCGCTCGGCGGCATGGTGTTCGGCCATCTTGGCGACAAGCTCGGCCGCCGCTTTGTCCTGGTGACCACGCTGATCCTGATGGGCGTGGCCACCGGCGTGATGGGCATGCTGCCGACCTATGCGTCGTGGGGCATCTGGAGCCCGCTGCTGCTGGTGGCGCTGCGCTTTGTACAGGGCGCCGCCATCGGCGGTGAGTGGGCCGGCGCAGTGCTGCTGGCGATGGAGCACGGCAGGCAGGACCAGCGCGGGCGCAACGCGTCCTTTACGCAGGTGGGTCCGTCGGCCGGCACGCTGCTGGGCACTGGCTTTATTGCCCTGGTCTCGCTGTTCCTGAGCCCGGAGGACTTCCTGGCGTGGGGCTGGCGCATCCCGTTCGTTTCGAGCGTGGCGCTGGTGGTCTTCGGCTTGTGGCTGCGGCGTGGCGTGGATGAGACGCCGGCATTCAAGGAAATGGCTGCCCACAATGCCCAGGCCAAGACTCCGCTCAAGGAAGTGTTCGTATCGCACTGGCGGCGTCTGCTGGTGGCCGGCGGCGTGCGGGTCGGCTCGGACGTGCTCTATGCCCTGGTCGTGGTATTTACGCTGACCTATGTCACCAGTGTGCTGCACCTGTCGCGTCCGCTGGCACTGACCGCGACGATGCTGGGTGCGGCCGGCAATGCGCTGACGGTGCCGCTGTTCGGTGCGCTGTCTGACAAGCTCGGCCGCCGGCCGGTCTACCTGACCGGCGCGCTGCTGGGAATCGTCTGGGCGTTCGCGTTCTTCGTGTTGATGGACAGCAGCCAGCCGTGGCAGATCTGTGTGGCCGTTGTGCTGGGGCTGCAGATCCACGCCGTCATGTACGGCCCGCAGGCAGCGTTCGTGACCGAGCAGTTTCCGACGCGGGTGCGCTATGCAGGCTCATCACTGGCCTACACCCTGGCGGGCATCCTCGGTGGCGGCTTCGCTCCGCTCATCATCACGAGCCTGTACAGGGCCTATGGCACGACCGGCGCGGTGTCGCTCTACGTCTGCGTGGCGTTGGGCGTGACGCTGGTTGCGCTGCTGGCTGCCCGCGAGACGGCTCACAAGCCGCTTGAGCACTAGATCAGGCGTGGCCCGCCGGTGTCGGACGGGCCGAGCCTGCCGGCTGCATTCCGCTTCAGCCCATCCTTCCCAACTACTAGTACCGCATGCCTACTCTGCAATTCCAGCTCGCCGGCGAGGGACCGCTGGCCCTGCATATCGACCGGCTCGTCATTGCCGGATGGACCGGACGCGATGCCGACGCCGTCAACCACCACATCCGGGAACTCGAACAGATCGGCGTGAAGCCGCCTTCGACCGTTCCGTGCTTCTACCCGCTTGCCGCCTCGCTGCTGACCACCGCGCCGTTGCTGGAAGTGCCGCGGGAAGATTCATCGGGTGAGATCGAGTTTGTGCTGATGGCGGGCCCAGACGCGCTCTATGTCGGCGTGGGCTCGGACCATACGGACCGCAAGGTCGAGGCCTATGATGTCACCGTCTCCAAACAGATGTGCGCCAAGCCGGTCGGTAGGGAGGTCTGGCGCTTTGACGATGTCGCGGCGCACTGGGACCGGCTCGAGATGCGCTGCTGGCGCACTCGGCATGGCGTGCGCGAGCTTTACCAGGAAGGACTGGTGACACGCCTGCTCGATCCTCGCGATCTGATCCGCCGTCTGCATGCCGAGGGCGCGCTGCCGCCCGGTACCGCGATGTATTGCGGCACCCAGGCCGTGATCGGGGAACTGGGGGGAGGGGAGGCATTTGAAGTCGAGCTGCATGATCCGGTATTGCGGCGTTCGATACGTCATGCATACCGCGTGGCAAGCCTGGAGGTAGCCCCTTGATGCGTACCGATCTTCCCACCATCGCCGAACTGGCCGCCAGCCTGAATGCCGGGCGTACTACGAGCGTCGCGCTGACCGAACAGGCGCTGGAGCGTATCGACAGTCATCGCACGGCGGGCGGCGCGGCTTTTGTTGAGGTCGATGACAAGGGCGCGCTGGCGGCGGCCGCAGCGGCAGACCAGGCGCGTGCTGCAGGCTATGTAGCATCGCCACTGGCCGGCCTGCCGGTTTCGGTCAAGGATTTGTTCGATGTGCGCGGCCAGGTGACGCGGGCCGGCTCAAAGGTGCTCGATGGCACTGGTGCGGCGGCTGATGCGCCCGCTGTGGCGCGCCTGCGCGCGGCGGGCGCGGTGCTGATCGGGCGCACCAACATGAGTGAGTTCGCTTTCTCTGGGCTCGGCCTGAATCCGCACTACGGTACGCCCAGCACGCCGTTCGACGAAGCCTGCATCGCCGGCGGCTCGACCTCAGGCGGCGCCGTCAGCGTGGCGCTCGGCATGGCCGTGGCCGCGCTCGGTACCGACACGGGCGGCTCGATCCGCATTCCGAGCGCGTTCTGCGGACTGACCGGTTTAAAACCCAGTGCACGGCGCGTGCCGCTTGAGGGCGCCGTGCCGTTGTCGACCTCGCTCGACTCGGCCGGCCCGCTGGCGCGTTCAGTGGCTTGCTGCGCGGCTTTCGATGCGGTCCTCAGTGGTGAGGCGCTCGACAGCCGGCCCACTGCGCTCGCGGGCCTACGCTTATACGTGACGCGCGACTTCGTCACGGCGGGTCTGGACAGCGAAGTCGCGCGTGGCTTCGACGCAGCCCTGTCCGGCCTGTCCAGGCTCGGTGCGCACGTCATCCCATTCGATTTCCCCGAGCTTCACCGCCTGCCACAGATCAATGCCGGCGGCGGCCTGACCGCGGCCGAATCGTGGCACTGGCATCGTGCGCTGCTGGACGAGCGCGGTGCTGCCTACGACCCGCGCGTGGCGACACGGATCCGCCGCGGCCAGCAACAGAGCGCCGCCGACTATCTGACCCTGCTCAAGGAACGCGAAGTCATGCGCCAAAGAGCGGCAGAGCTTTTGCGTGATGCCGATGCCTGGCTGATGCCGACGGTGGCCGTCCGGCCGCCGCGGCTCGACGCGCTCGACAGCGATGAAGCCTTCTTTTCGACCAACGGCCTCGTGCTTCGCAATCCCAGTGTCATCAATTTTCTCGATGGCTGTGCGGTATCCCTTCCGCTTCCCGCCGCCGTGCCGGGCGTCGCACTCAGCGTCTGTGGATTGAACGGTGCCGACGAGCGAATCCTGCAAGTTGCCGGTGGGATTGAAAAAGGCCTACGCTGAAGCGGCGCGTATACTCGAAGTGCTTGTTTGCCGCGAACGGCGACCGTGCGCGTCGAATCAAGCGATTAGAAGGAATCCCCTCCTTTCCGCCCTCAAGGCCGGTGAGCGTTAGCGAGAGGTGGGGGAGGATGTCAAGTTCAACTCACTGCTCGATCTCTCCAGGATCGAAGGCGGCATTGCCAGCCCGCGCAATACCGCCGTGGCGTTTGCGCCGTTGGTCGAAGAGGTGGCGTCGCTGTTCCGGGAAGAGGCGTGCAGCCGCGGCCTGGACCTGCGCGTGCGCCTGCCCGGAGGCGCGGCACCCACTGGCTGCTGGAGGTCTGGGACACCGGCGTGGGGATTGCGAGCGAAGAGAAGGGGCGGGTCTACTCGCCGTTCTATCGCAACGAGCATGCGTGGCGCATCGACAGCGCGGGCCATGGCCTGGGCCTGGCCGTGGTGGCGCGCTGTGCAACGCTGATGGGCGCCACCTACGGGCTGGACTCGGTGGAGCGCCGCGGCTCCAGGTTCTGGCTGCGCTTTCCTGAAGCGAAGCCGCTGGCGCCGGCGGCGATCGAGCCGGTGTACGAGCCCGATGGCCTGTCGTCCTCCACCCTGCTGCAGGGCATCTGCCTGATAGTCGAGGACGACCCGCTGGTGACCGCTGCGTGGACCAGCCTGATGGAGGCCTGGGGCGTGCAGGCGGCGTGCGCGGCGTCGGGGCAGGAAGCCCTGGCACTGGTCGATGCCGGCCTGCAGCCCCAGGCGATCCTGTGCGACCAGCGCCTGCGCTCCGGCGAGAGCGGCTTCGAGGTGCTCAAGGCGCTGTTCGAACGCTGCCCGGACGCAGGCGGCGCCATGGTCAGCGGCGAGTTCGATTCCGAGGCGCTCCAGCAGGCCGAGCGCGAAGGCTACCTGGTCCTGCACAAGCCGCTGGAGCCGTCGCAGCTTCATGCCTTGCTGTTCCAGTGGCTGACCCCGCAGGACGCCGGGGGTGCGGCGGATACCCACGCCGCCAGGTCAACCGGTGTCCTGCACTGAACGTGCCGGCGCAAGCGCCTGATTTCTGGCAGTATCCCCTGCGTGAAAGGAACTCAGCTGTGCTGCCTGGCAGCACAAAGGCGGAGACCAAGGAGGGAAAAATGAAACCAGACAGCATTCCTGACGACCTGCCGCAAGGCTATCAACCGCTGTTCCGCACCAGTCCGTTCCTGGATGCGACCGGCCCGTATTTCTACAAGCCGATGGAGCAGGGCTTCACGGTCGCTCTCAGGGTGGAGGAAAAACACACCAATGCATCCGGCACCGTCCATGGCGGACTCGTTGCCACCCTGGCCGACATCTCGCTCGGTTATGTCACGGCCACTTCGCAACAGCCGCCGCTGCGCATGACCACGGCGAACCTGAGCATCGACTATGTCGGCACGGCAAAGCTCGGGGACTGGATCGAGTCCCAGGTCGAGGTGATCAAGGCGGGCTCGCGGCTGGCGTTCGCCAAGGCGCTGATCAGCGCGGGGGGAAGACCGGTTGCCAGTGCCAGTGTGGTATTCCTCGTGGTGGGCAGCCAGCAGGACTGATTGCTTTGCCTGCGGCTGTGGTGCCACTCAGGCATCCCTGGGGCGAAAGAAGTGTCCAGGTCGATTTTATTCAGATCACCTGAAAAATTTATTTAGTTCACTTTTTTCCACCTCTCAGCGACAGTCTAGCGACCGCAAGTCGCGATACTGGAAAGAGAGAGCCCCATGTCTATCTCAAACCGCGCCGTCGGTGCCTCCATGCTGGCCGTTTCCATGTTGGCGGGCCTGGCCGGATGCAGTAACCCGCCGGCCGCGGCGTTGGCTGCGGCGTCGGCTGTCGAGTCGCGCCCCGCGCAGGCCGCGGTGTCGGAACAGGACATCAACGATGCCTACGTCTACCTGCTGGGCCGGCTGCTTGTCCTGCGTCAGCAGCAAATCGACTTCCGGAAGGAAGGTTTCCAGTGGAACCGGATCATTCATCGCGACGTCGGCGGTGTGTCGTGGGCCAACCCCAATCTGGATGTCGCCTACAGCGAGGCCTGGATTGCGGTCGACGAAAAGACCTGCACGGTCTTCAGCGTGCCGGCCATCAAGGGGCGCTACTACACCATTCAGTTCCTGAACGGCTGGGGCGAAACCGTCGCCAATATCAACGAGCGCAACTATCCGGACCATCCAAGCGGCGAATTCGCGATGTGCCTGAAGGGCGCCACTGCGGCACTTTCGCCCAATGCCAGGCGCATCGACCTGCCGGGCAAGACCTCACGGGTGCTGGCCCGGGTGGAAATCGGCGCAGACAAGAAGCAGGCCATTGCCCTGCAGCATCAGATCACGACGCGGATCACTGGCACGCCGACGATTGCCCCGGTGCCCGCCACGCCCGCCTTCAGCAATGACAAGCTCCCCGGTGTTGAGGCCTTTGACTCGGCAGCCGTTGCGCTTCGCTCGGAGCCGGACATCAATCCGGGCATGGAGCCAATCCAGGCCAAGGTGCGCGCGGTGAGTGCCGCGGTGGCCAGCAGCCCCGCCGAACGCGCGCGGGTGGACAAGGTCATCCGCGAGAAGACGCTGCCGGCGTTCTTCCAGTCGTTCTCCACCGCAGGTACCGTCAAGAACGGCTGGAACCGGCCCGCTACCGTTGGCAGGTACGGCAGCGACTACCAGACCCGCACCCGCATCGACCTGGGCGGGATCTGGGCCAACAGCACGGATGAGGTCGTCTATTTCAAGACGGATGCAGACGGGACCGGCACCAGGCTCGACGGCGGCAATGTCTACACCATCACCTTCCCGAAGGACGAGCTGCCCGCCCGCCACGTCAAATACTTCTGGTCGGTGATTGCGGTGGATTCCAGGAACTTCCGCGTGATTCCGAATGCGAAGAACCGGTTCCTGATCAACAAGCAGTCCAGGCTGAGCTATGGCAACGACGGTTCGCTGACGCTGTACTTCGGGCCTGCCAGGCCGAAGGACGCGCCTGACGGCAACTGGCTGCCCACGCCCAAGGGGAAGAACTACCACCTGACGTTCCGGCTCTATGGGCCGGACCAGCCGGTCCTGTCCGGGGAGTGGTTCCCGGCTCCGCTGGTCAAGCGCAACTGAGCGGGCACCGCCATGCGGTGGAGGCCCCGGTTCTGGATCAATTCTGTGATCTGAGGCGAAACAACGTCCGGAATGCAGCATTGGGCAACGGCTCATCGAAGACGTCAAACAATTCACTGCCGACGAGGAGCTTCTTTAAAGTCCTGAATCCGTAGCGCTCCTTCAGGGCTTTGATCTCCTCCGGCATTTCCTTGGTAGCCAAATCACCGGCTTGTGCAAGATAGGTCCACCCATCCTTGCGGTGCGTTTGCGTGGCCACGTCGCATAGCAGCCTGACCAGCGGACTGGCCTGAAGCCACATCAACTCGGCTTGCTTCGCATACTCAGGACTGTTCACGAATTCCAGGACGTGCCGACCGGCTTCCTGCAGGCTGTTGGCCGTGTGCTTCAGGTGTTCATGGACGTGAAGGACCTTGTTGCGCTGCGCATCCAGGTAGGCCAATGCTTCCTCCATCCGTTCCGCAGAATCTGGTTGCCAACGCGGCAGGAAATGGTGCACCGGGTCGTTGCGCTCATCCGTCATCAGTTTGAGGTCACGGCGCAGGGATTCGATGAACTCAGTATCGCCAGAAATCCGGAATGTGAAGAAGAACCAGTCTTCGGGCCGCTCCTCTTCCGGGACCTCTTCTCCCGCATCCCTGAGAATCTCCTTGCCGTACTTTTCAACCAACTGGCCCAGCATCTTCTTGCTGATCGCATTCTTTTGCTGCCGCAGGTTCTCTTTGTAAGTCTCGACGGTTCCCCCGTTCCTGTGGGTGGAAAGAAGGAGCTTGAGCAAATGCTCGATTTGTTGAAACAGGAGGAGATTGCGGCCCAAACGGCGCAGCACTTCATCGCCGATTGGTTTAGGTTCGGATGTCAAATGGGTCCTCGGGTTGGTCGCTGGCAGCACCATTATTCCCCATGAGGGCAAACCCACCTCACCGCCCGCCACCCCACTAAAGTAGGGAGACAGGAACTACCACCACCAAGCTACATTACCGCCCACCTGCAAAGCCAGGTACCAGAACAACAATCAAAGCTCCAGGGAAAATGCGGTCAACTCTGTTATTGGTCATGGCCAGCACCAGCCTGGCAAGTGGTTGTGCGGCCATCGTCAGCGGCACCACCCAGGTTGTCTCGGTGGAAACCCACCAGGCCGAGCGCTCCGTTGACGGCGCCAGCTGCGAAATGGTCAACAGCAAGAACACCTATTTCGTTACCACGCCTGGCACGGTGGCGGTTGACCGGGCCTATGGGGACCTGAGCATCCGTTGCAACAAGGAAGGCATGGACGCGGGCGAAGCTACGGTGGTGTCAGCGACCAAGGCGATGGCATTCGGCAATATTCTGTTCGGCGGAGCGATTGGCGTCGTGGTGGATACCGCATCAGGCGCGGCCTATGACTACCCGGACTTGATCCGGGTTGGCATGGGCGAAAGCACCATCATCAGTGCGCGCGATACGGGCACTGGCGCCCCGGCGACGGTGAATGCCGGCACCGGGCCTGCCAGCGCTTCCGCATCGGCTGGCGGTGTCCCCGCCAAGGCGCAGTCGGCGCCTGCCGAATCACGGGCTACTGCACAGGCGGCGAGCAGTCCGCGCCCGGTTGTCATGGACGATCTCCGGTATCTGCTGCCGCCGCGCTGAGGCGCAAACCGGCCTCATGTATTGCGTCACGCTACTGCGGCTGTATTCAGCCCTCCATCCATTCCACTTCAGCCGTCATGCACCTCCGCCGCCTGCCTGTCCTTCTCGGTCTGTTTGCTGTTGCCGCCACGCCCGCCATGGGCATGGGTGTCGATCAACTGACCGCCAGCGTTTCACCCAGTGTCTATGCCGTGCGCACCTACGGCCAGCAGGAAGCGCCGCTGGGCAGCGGTTCTGGCGTGGTGGTGGGTCCGGGGCAGATCGTCACGGCGTGCAATGTGCTGGCCGGGGCGCGGACCATTGCAGTGCGGCGCGAGAACGTCAGCTATGGCGCCACGCTGGAGGCGCCGGACGTCGAGCGCAACCTGTGCCTGCTCAAGGTAGCCAACCTCAGCACGCCGGCAGTGCAGCTTGCGGTGAGCGCGGCGCCGGGCTTCGGGCAGAAGGTGTTTGCTGCAGCCGTGTCTGGCGCGGGCATTGCCGTGCGAGAGGGGACTGTTGCCGGGTTGCAGGCCGGAACCAACGGCAAGCTGGATCGTATCGAGGCGTCCCTTGCGCGTGATGCCGCTGTCAGTGGAGGCGGCTTGTTCGACGAGAACGGGCGCCTGGTCGGGATCCTGACGGATGGGACGTCTGCGGCGGAAACGCGGCAGCGTGCGGTACCGGCATCATGGATCCCGGAAATCCGCACGCGCGGCGCTGCGGCCGTGGCAAGCTATGCGCCGGGGGCAGGCTCCACGCAAGCGGCCGCCGCGCCGGTGGCGGGCGCTAACCATGGCGCAGCGGATGCCGGAGGCAATGGCTCGCCGCGCGTTGGCGAGGTGTGGCGCTATCGCCTGACGGACAACCTGACGAAAAGTCAGCGAGAGGTCTTGTATCGCGTCGATCGCATCGACAACGATCGCGTGATCTTCAATCAAGGCGCACGCATCGAATACAAGGATGGACGAATCGACCGCATCAGTACGGCGGTCGGCGGGGAATACGAGGTGGCTTCGCCGCCGGGGGGATGGATTCCCGCAAACCTGAAGGTGGGCAACCGATGGAAGCTGTCATACCGGCAGGCTGGCACCGGTTACCCGACAGAACTGGAAGGCGTGGCGACGGGTGAGTCGACGATCCGGGTGGCGGCGGGCACCTATCGCACCATCCGCATTGCCTATGAGGGCTACGTGCAGAGGCCGTTCTATGGTTTCGGCTCTGGCGGCATCAAGTCGATTCCGTACAAATTGGTCGTCTGGTACGCGCCCGAACTGGCGCGCGTGGTCCAGTTCACCGCAAGTTTCGTATCCGGTTTCGAACGGACCAGTGAAACGCTGGAGCTGGTCGAGCATCGGATAGAGTAAGCGGAGCCGCCTGCCTAATCCCCCGACACCTCGCAAAACCGCAGCCGGTTCCCGAACGGATCGGCCACCTGCAGCATCCGCCCCCAGCCCACATCCTCAACGCCGGGCCTGGCGTACGGATAGGCCTTGGCAGACATCTCCCGCTGCAGCGCATCGAGATCTTCCACCGTCACGAACACCGTCGATCCCGGCGTGGCGTCGCCATGGTGCTCGCTCAGGTGCAGCGTCAGGCCGCTGCGCCTGACCTGCGCGTACAGCGGAAACCCCTCTTCATACCGATGTTCCCAGTCGAGCGAGAAGCCGAGGAAGTCGAGGTAGAACTCCTTGGCCTTGTCGACCGAGAAGATCCGGAGGATGGGGATGCCGGCGGACAGGTTCATGGATTTTCGTTCGGTAGTTGCGCAGGAGTGCCAGATGATAACGCCGGCCAACGGTGATTCGTGCGGCCGGCGCATAAGCATCCGCGACAATCTTCGTTGGCTTTGTGCGGGCCCGTGACTAAGCTGGCGCTCCTGATGAAATCCCGGAGCACCGTCATGAACCCGACCCACGACTCACGCCGCCGCCTGCTTCTGACTGCAGCGGGCGCCGCAGCTGCCGCCAGTGCGCTGCCAGGCGTCAGCTGGGGGCAGGGACAGACCGCGCTGCGCATCGGCTACCAGAAGTCCTCCACGCTGACGATCCTGCTGAAGGCGCGGCAGACGCTGGAGAAGGCGCTGGCACCCAAGGGTGTGGCGGTGCAGTGGTACGAATTCACCTCGGGGTTGCCGCTGCTTGAAGCGCTGAACCTCGGCAATATCGACCTGAGCGCCGACGTGGCCGATGCGGTGCCGCCGTTTGCGCTGGCTGCGGGTGCCGCGCTGACCTACTACGCCAGCGAGACGCCTTCGCCGCAGGCGCAGGCCATTGTCGTGCGCGGCGACTCGCCTATCCGCGAGGTGGCGCAGCTCAAGGGGCAGCGGGTGGCGTTTGCCAAGGGCGCAGGCGCGCACTACCTGGTGCTGGAAGCGCTGGCGCGCGCGGGGCTGTCGATCCGCGACATTGAACCGGCATACCTGAGCCCGGCCGACGCCCGCGCGGCGTTCGAGCGCGGCAGCGTGGCGGCATGGGTGATCTGGGATCCGTTCCTCGCGGCGGTGCAGCGCCAGGCCAATGCGCGCGTGCTGCGCGATGGCGAGGGGCTGGCCAGCTATCGCCGCTTCTACCTGGCGGCCACGCCGTTCGCGCGCGCGCATGCCGAGGTGCTTGAGGTGGTGTTCGATGCGTTGCGCGACGCGGGCGACTGGGTCAAGCGCAATCCGGCCGAGGCAGCGCGCTGGCACGCGCCGCTGATCGGCCTGGATGCGGCCACCGTGGAAGCCGCGAACGCGCGGCGCAGCTATGCGGTGCGCACGGTCGACGCCGCCGCGCTGGCCGAGCAGCAGCGCATCGCCGATGCCTTCACCGCGCAGCAGATCCTGCCGCGCAAGGTCGCGATCTCGGCGTCGCCGGTCTGGCGCAAGGCGTAGCCGGCAGGGCGCCGGCCACGCTTACGCGACTTGCTTCGCACAATCTGCCCCGGGGCTCAACGCGAGCCCCGGGGCGTGCCGCATCAAACCACTCCCATCTCCGGATCGCTGACCGCGTCCTCGCCGGTCTCCATCCGCCCCGCAAAGCGCCGCGCGAACGACGGGCTGGCCTCGCAGGTCACGACGAAGTCGTACCAGTTGCCGCTGTCGGCTACCGGCCATTCCAGCATTTCCACCTTGCCCCGCTTCACCCTTTGCGTCCACGGGCCGTCGTCGCGGTAGGCCAGTGCCGTGACGGTGAAGGTCACGTCGGCATCGCTGTCGTTATGCAGCTTCACCTGAATCGTGGACTTCTTGCACGGGTTGTAGCAGACCTGGATTTCGGTGGACGCGGTCACCGCTTCGTTGATATCGCCGGAGAACGCGCGGTGATAGCCGCTGGGCCCCAGCACCCACAGGTCGTACTTGCCGCCGTCGGCATTGATGTCCCACGCATCGTCCAGCGTCTTGCCGGCTTCGACCACGTAGCGGCGCGGAATGCGGTCGAGGTGCAGCTTGTCATAGACGTGGAACAGCGCGCCGGCCTGCTTGGTGCTGGCGTTGGCGAACAGCAGGCGGACTGCCTTGGATGCGGCATCGACGCGTGCACTGGTATGCAGTTCGTATGGCAGCTTGCGCGACGGACGCGTGCCGGTGTCCTGCTCCGGCAGCGCGGGCGTGGCCGGCACCGGGATCGCCGGCTGGGTCTGCTGCCATGCGGTCAGGCTGGTGGCGTCGGCACGGGTGGTGCGCCCCGCCAGCGTGGGCAGGGTTTCGGTGTTGGGCGTGGCAAAGTTGAAGGCGCTGGTCAGGTCGCCGCAGATGGCACGACGATAGGCGCTGATCTGCGGCTCCATCACGCCGAAGCGTGCCTCCAGGAAGCGCAGCACCGAGGTGTGGTCGAACACTTCAGAGTTGACCCAGCCGCCGCGGCTCCATGGCGACACCACCCACATCGGCACGCGCGGGCCGGGGCCGAAGGGCTTGCCGTCCTGCGGCGGCTGCTTGGCCGTGGCGGGCTGGAAGTTGAAGTACTCGTACGCCATCTGCGCGTCGTCGAGGGTCGACTTGCCGGCCAGCGTGCCGTCCAGGTTGCGCGACGGCGCGGTCGGCGGCGGGCTGTGGTCGAAGAAGCCGTCGTTCTCGTCGAAGTTGATCAGCAGCACGGTCTTGCTCCAGACCTCGGGCGATGCCGTCAGCGCGTCCAGGATGGCCTGCACGTACCAGCCGCCCTTGGCCGGGCTGGACGGGCCGGGGTGCTCGCTGAACTCGGCCGGCGGGATGATCCACGACACCTCGGGCAGCTTGCCATTGAGCACGTCGTCGCGCAGCGACTGCAGGAAGCCGCCGTCGGACATGGTGTTGCAGAAGCCCTTGGCCAGCGGGCTGTACTGGTCGTCGATGTCCGGGTTGTAGGGCGGGTTGACGCCGGTGCCGGCGGTGTTGGAGAGCTTGCGCCCGACGGGCATCTTCTCCATCTCTGCGCGCCAGTGCCGGAAGCTCATCATCTGGTTGCAGCCATAGTTGTCCGGCACGTTCTGGTAGACCTTCCAGCCCACGCCGGCGGCCTGCAGGCGGTCGGCGTAGGTTTTCCAGGTCCAGCCTTCGGTGGAGGGGCCCACATCCGCGCCCGCGTTGAACTCGTTAATCATCACCGCGACGTTGTCGCCGGTGGGACCATTGCTGCCGGTCCAGTAGAACAGGCGGTTGGGGATGGTGCCGGTGTGCATCGCGCAGTGGTAGGCATCGCACAGCGTGAAGGCGTCAGCCAGCGCGCGCTGGAACGGAATCTCGGTGTCATCGTAGTAGCCCATCGACAGCGTCTTCTTGGCCACCGGCCAGCGGTCCATGCGCCCGTGGTCCCACGCGGCCTGCGCATCGGGCCAGGTGTGCGGCGTGCCGCCGGCACGCTGCGCGTTGCCCTGGGTTTCGTCTAGGTGGTAGGGCGTCAGGAGGTTGCCGTTGGCATCGGTCTGGTAGAACGCGTTCTTGCCATTGGGCAACGGGATCGCAAAGCGGTCGCCGTAGCCGCGCACGCCCTTGAAGGTGCCGAAGTAGTTGTCGAACGAGCGGTTCTCCAGCATCACCATCACGACGTGCTTGACGTCCTGGATGGTGCCGGTGGCGTTGTTGGCCTCGATGGCGAGCGCGCGCCGGATGCTGGGCGGAAAGCTGGCCAGCACCGCGGCGGCGGCGCCGGTGCCGAGGCTGGTCTTCAGGAATTGTCGCTTTGACGGGTTGAAGGTCATGGCTGTCGCTGGTCGGTCTGTCGCTGGATCGGAAAGCGGGCCCGCATCACGGGGCGCAACGCGTGGTGCAGGTGCCGGGCTGGTCAGGCTTGCCTGGCTGGTCCGGCTTGTTGCCATTGGCGGCGGTGGGCTGGATGGTGCCGTCGCTCGCGCCCGGCGAGTCGTCGCCGCCGCAGGCGGTAAGCATCAGTGCGAGGGTGAGGGTGCCGGCCGCCAGCCATGGCCGGGCGGAACGCGACAGCAATGAAGGTCTCATTTGTGCATGCCCTGTAGTCGTTGAGGGGGATAACGATTGCCGAGCCCATGCGCCGACATCGGATGCAGGCCCATGGACTTCCGCCGCGCGGACGACAAGTGCGGGGAACTGGCCGGTTCGGGTGCGCTTGGCCTTGGCTTGTCGTGACAGCGAGCGATTGTTGATTGGTCAAATGTCAGATGTTTGACATCAAACACATTTGGCGATTTGGTTTTGTAACCAAAAGTGTCACGCTGGCAGAGTTGGCAATTGCTGGCTGGCCCCGCCCACTCTCAGTCAAGCTGGCGTGCGTGGCCCCCATCGTGTGCACACAAAGGGCATCAATGAATACGCAGGGCAGGTTAGAATCACGCCATCCCCGTCCTCCGCATGCCGCCGCAGTCCATGTCCGAAGAAAAGAAGAGCCTGTCCGAAACCATCCGCGCCGCGATCGAGCAGGAGATTCTTTCCGGAAAGCTTCCCAGCGGCGCCCAGCTGGAAGAGCAGCAACTGCTGGCGCGCTTTGGCGTGTCGCGCACGCCGGTGCGCGAAGCGCTGATCCAGCTGGAGTCGGCCGGCCTGGTGGACCTGGTGCCGCGCCAGGGCGCGATCGTGTCGTCGATCTCGCTGCGTGAGTACGTGGCGATGAACGAGATCCTGGTGCAGCTGGAGGCGTTGGCGGCGCGCCTGGCCGCACGCCGCATCTCGGCGGCGCAGCGCACGGCGATGCAGGCCGCGTTCGACGACTGCCGCGCGGCCGCGGAGCGTGCCGATTCCGATCGCTACCGCGAGGCCAATGATGCCTTCCATGAAGTCATCTACGCGGCCTGCTGCAATGACATCCTGTCGCGGCAGATCCGCACCATGCGCGCGCGTATGCGCGGCATGCGCGACCTGCGCTTCGAGAAGCCGGCCCGCATCCTGGCCTCGCTGGCTGAGCATGAGGCGGTGATGGGCGCCATCGTGCGCGGCAATGAGGACGATGCCGCGGCGGCGATGGTCCGGCATATCGCCACCGGGGGCGACGTCTACGCGGACATGATTGCCTCCATGCCCGGCGACGAGGCCGGCGGCAAGCGCGGACGGCGCTAGTCAATGGCCGCCGGGTCAGGCGGGCTCAGTCCAGCTTGACGCCGGCCTGCTCGATCCGCGTCACGGCAGACTTGCCGTCTGCCGCGGCCCACTTGCCGAACTCCGCTGGCGACGCCGAGGTTGAGACCTCGCTGCCATTGGAGGCGAGCTTCGCGCGCAACTGCGGATCGGCCATCACCTTGGCGGTGGCGGCAAAGAGCTTGTCGCGAATGCCGTCGGGCAGGCCAGCCGGCCCGTACAGCCCGAACCAGAAGGTGAAATCAAAGCCCGGCAACCCCATCTCCGCCAGCGCCGGCAGGCCCGGCGCCACCGCCGATGGCTTGGGCGTGGTTACGCCAATCATCTTCACCACGCCCTGCGTGCCCATCGGCAACACCGACGCCGCCGTGCCAAACGACAACTCCACCTCGCCCGCGGCCACGGCCTGCAGCGCCGGTGCGCCGCCCTTGTAGGGCACGTGCGTCATCTTGACCCCGGTGGCTTTCTCGAACTGCAGCCCGGCGAGATGCGGCGAGCCGCCGATGCCGGACGACGAGTAGTTGAACTTGCCCTGCTGCGCGCGCGCCTTGGCCACCAGGGTCTTGATGTCGCTGACGTTCAGGTTCTTGTTGACGGCCAGGATCAGCGGCGACACGGTCAGCCGCGTCACCGGGGTGAAGTCGGTCGCCTTGTAGCGGGCCTTGTAGAGCTGCTGGTCGATGCCGTACAGCGTGGACGTGGCCAGGCCCAGGGTGTAGCCGTCAGGGGCCGCCTGCGCCAGCGCCGCAGAGGCCAGCGTGCTGCCGGCGCCGGGCTTGTTGTCCACCAGCACGGTCTGGCCAAGCTCCTTCGACAGAGCCTCGCCGAACACGCGCGCGACATAGTCGGCCGCGCCCGCTGGCGTGTAGCCCACCAGCAGCCGGATTGGCCGGGTCGGGTAGTCCTGCGCACCGGCCAGGCCAGGCAAGGCGGCCAGGGTCGCAAGGGCGGCGCCGATCGCGGCACGCCCGAGAGTGTGTTTCATCGTTGTCTCCTTCGTGTTGTCATAGTCGCTAGGTTGTCCTGAGCGCTGGCGCTCAGGACGCCACGTTGGCTTCGCGCAGGGCCGCGACGCCGGCTTCGTCATAGCCAAGCCCGCGCAGGATCTCGTCGGTGTGCTCGCCGGGGTCGGGCGCGGCGCGGGCAAAGCGCTCGGGATGCGGCGCCGCCGACAGGTTGATCGGCGAGCGCAGCAGTTCCAGTGGCCCCAGCGCCGGGTGCTCGGCGGGCCGGGTCATGCGCAGGTGGCGCACCTGCGCGTCCTCGAAGGCCTGGCCGATATCGAACACCGGCCCGCACGGCACGCCGGCGGCATTCAGGCGCGAAGTCAGTTCGGCCGCGCTGAAGGCGGCGGTGCACCGGTTGATGGCCTCGTCCAGCCGGTGGCGCTCGGCGGCACGGCCCGCGGCGGTCTGGAACGCGGGATCGTCCAGCAGCCAGCCGGCCTCGACGGTGCGGCAGAAGTTGGTCCACATGCGGTCGGTGCTGGCGGCGATATTGACCACGCCGTCGCGGCAGCGGTAGGTGCCCATCGGCACCAGCGTCGGGTGCGCATTGCCCTGCTGGGTCGGCACTTCGCCGTCGACGGTGTAGCGCGTGGCCTGGAAGTCCAGCTTGTTGAGCATGCCCTCGATCAGCGAGGTATGGACCCATTGCCCGCGGCCGGTGCGCGCGCGGTGCAGCAGCGCCAGCAGGATGCCCTGGCCCAGGAACATGCCCGCGGTGGTGTCGGAGATGGCAATGCCCACGCGCAGCGGGCCTTTGCCGGGCTCGCCGGTGACCGAACTCAGCCCCGACATGCCCTGCACGATCTGGTCCAGTCCCGGCCGCTCGCAATAGGGCCCGTCCTGGCCGAAGCCCGAGATGCTGGCCAGGATCACGCGCGGGTTGATCGCGCTCAGGCGCTCATCGGTCAGCCCCAGCCGCTCCTTGACCACCGAGCGGAAGTTCTCCACCACCACGTCCGACCGGCGCACCAGGCGCGCCAGCACCTCGGCGCCCTGCGGCGTCTTCAGGTCCAGGCACAGGCTGCGCTTGTTGCGATGCAGGTTCTGCTCGTCCGAGCCGCGCCGCCGCCCGGTGACGGAACCGCGGTCCTGCGGCGGGGGCGGCTCCACGCGGATCACGTCGGCGCCCCAGTCTGACAGCAGGCGCACCGCCGCCGGGCCGGCGCGGGCGATGGACAGGTCCAGCACGGTGATGCCGGACAGCGGCAGATCCGCGGGCGGGACATGAGGCCCGGCGGCTTCGGTGCCGGGAGGCAAAGACGTCATGGCAGTTCCTTGGCGATGGATTGGCCTTGAGTATACAAATAACAATCATAAAAATACGTATACGGAGTTTCCATGATGCGAAGCGCAGCGGGATGGCGTAGGCTGCGAGGGCTTTCATACGGATTTGCGTCACCTGGATCCAATGAAAATGCCATTTGAGTCATGTGAAATAGACGGCCGACGGCCAGGACTGCCGGTTCAAATCGCGTCCGTGCGTAACCGGCGCCCACGTTTTGAGGGTTTGTATGCTGACTGATACTGTCTGTATTAACAGGGTGGGCGGACCTGAGGTGCTGGAGTCCTGCCAGGTCACGGTGCCGCCGCCCGGTCCCGGCGAACTGCAGTTGCGGCAGTCGGCCATCGGCCTGAATTTCGCGGACATCTACCAGCGCAAGGGCGCGCATGGCCCCCACACCGCGGCACCGTTCCCGGTCACGCTGGGCTCGGTTGGCGCCGGCAAGGTGACCGCGGTTGGTCCCGGCGTAGAAGGGTTCGAGGTTGGCCAGCGCGTCGCCTGTATGCATCCCGGCGCCTACCAGGTGACGCGCAACGTGCCAGCCGGCCGGGTCGTGCCTTTGCCGGACGCGATCCCGGAAGAGGTGGCCGGCGCCACGCTGCTGCGCGGGCTGACTGCCGAGTACCTGCTGCGCCGGCTCTACGCGGTGCAGCCAGGCGACGCCGTGCTGGTGCACGCCGCGGCCGGGGGCATGGGCGTGCTGCTGTCGCAGTGGGCGCGCGCGCTCGGCGCGACCGTGATCGGCACCGTGGGCAGCGAGGCCAAGCGCGCGGTGGCGCTGGCACATGGCTGCCACCATGTCATCAACTACCGCGAGGCGGACTTCGTGGCCGAAGTGCAGGCGCTGAGCGGCGGCGAGGGCGTGGCGGTGGTCTACGACGCCGTCGGCAAGGACGTGTTCGTGCCGTCGCTGCAATGCCTGCGGCTGTGCGGCATGGCGATCAACTACGGCACCGCGTCGGGCGACGTGGAGGCCTTCGACCTGCAGCTGCTGCACGCGCGCTCGCTGATCGTGTCGCGGCCCACGCTGCGCACCTATATCGCCAGCCCGCAGGCGCTGGCCAATGCCGCGGCCACGCTGTTCGCCGCGGTCGCGGGCGGGCAGCTGCGGCTGGAGGTCAACCACCGCTACCCGCTGGCCGCCGTGCGCGACGCGCACCGCGACCTGGAGGGCCGGGCCACCACGGGCTCGGCCGTGCTGATCCCTTGAACCCGGCGAGCAACATGAAACTCTTCCATGGCTGGTTGTCTAGCGCCTCGCGCCGGGTGCGGCTGTGCCTGGCCGAGAAGGGCATCGACTATGACAGCGTGCCGGTCGACATGGCGGCGCAGGAGCAACATACGCCCGCCTTCCTGGCGATGAACCCCAACGGCGTGGTGCCGGCGCTGGCGCTGGACGATGGCCGCTTCCTGCATGAGAGCGCCACCATCTGCGAATACCTCGACGAGATCCGGCCGTCGCCGCCATTGCGGCCAGCGGATCCCTACCAGCGCGCGGTGATGCGCAACTTCGTGCGCTGGACCGACGAGAAGTCTTTGCCGAACCTGCTGATCCTGAACTGGAGCCTCGCGCTGCAGCCAGTGGCCGCGCAATGGAGCGATACAACGCTGGCCGAGCGGCTGGCGCGCATCCCGACCGCGGAGCGCCGCGAGGCATGGCTGCGCATTGCGCGCAAGCCCTACACGGATGCAGAGAAGCGCAGCGCGCTGGACGGGCTGCTGTTGCTGGTGCCGAAGATGGAGGCCATGCTGGCCGATGGCGACTGGCTGCTCGGTGCGCGCTATACGCTGGCCGATATCGCTGCCATTCCGTTTATCGCGCGCATTGCCGAACTGGCGCCCGAGGCGCTCAGCGCGGCGCCGGCGGTAGCAGCCTGGTGGCAACGCGTGCAAGCCCGGCCCGCGTTTGCGCTAGCGCAGCTGGAACGCTTCGACAGCGCGCTCGCACGCCGTGGCGCGCAGCAGGCCGGTACCCAATGATCCCTACCTGGAGTATTCCCGATGCAGACTGATGGTTCCCTTCCTTCGCTCGACATTGCCGGTCATGTCGCCACGATCACGCTGCGCCGCCCGGAGGTGGCCAACCGCCTCGGGCCGGATGACCTGGCCGAGCTGCAACGGCACGTCGATGCCGTGAACGACAGCGACGTGCGTGTGCTGCGCCTGCGCGGCACCGGCAAGTACTTCTGCAGCGGCTTCGATATCGGCAGGCTCGCGGCCGGGCAGCGCGGCGCCGGCTTCGAGACCCTGGTCAACGCGGTGGAAGACTGCCGCGCGGTGACCATTGCCGAGATCCACGGCGGCGTCTATGGCGGCGGCACGGACCTGGCGCTGGCGTGCGATTTCCGGCTCGGCACCGCCGCGGTGGACATGTTCATGCCCGCGGCGCGGCTGGGGCTGCATTTCTACCAGCGCGGCATGGACCGCTATATCAGCCGGCTGGGCCTGAACCACGCCAAGCACCTGTTCCTGACCGCCGAGCGCATCGACGCCGACGAGATGTTCCGCCGCGGCTTCCTGACCGAGCTGCTGCCGGCGGAGCGCCTGCGCGAGCGCGCCGACCAGCTCAGCGACACGGTGGCGGGGCTGGCGCCGCTGGCGGTGCAAGGCATGAAGCGGCACCTGAATGCGATCGGACGCGGCGCGCTGGATACCGAGGCGCTGGCTGGCGACATCAGCCGGGCCACCCAGTCGCAGGACATCCGCGAAGGCGCGCTGGCCTGGAAGGAAAAGCGCAGTCCGCAGTTCACCGGCACCTGATGTAGCTTACTGTCCGTGCCGCATCACCCATTCCACCGCCCGCGCCAGGAACGGTGACGTGTCGCCTTCGCGATAACTCATGATCACCGGCGACACGAAGCCCGGCGCGTCGATCGGGCAGTAGCGCACGTCGTCGCGATGCAGGCGCTGGATCGACGCCGGCACCAGCGTGATGCCGATGCCGGCCGCCACCAGCCCCAGCGCGGTCTGTAGTTCGTTGGCCTCCTGCGCCACACGCAACTGCAGGCCCTGCGCGCGGAACAGTGACAGCAGGTGGTCGGCATAGCTGGGCCGCGGCCGGGCCGGGTAAAGAATGAACGGCTGCGCCGCCAGCGCTTGTGGCGTCAGCGCCTTGCGGCGGGGCGCGGGCAGGCGTGCGGGCAGCGCTGCCACCAGTGGCTCGGCCATCACCACCTGCTGGCGGATGGCGGGGTCGTTCAGCGCGATGCGGCCGAAGCCCAGGTCGATGCGGCCGGCCTTGAGCGCCTCGATCTGCTCGACGGTGATCATCTCGGCCAGTCCTACCTCTACCTGCTGGTCGTGCCGGTCTGATTCGCGCAGTTCGCGGATCAGTTCCGGCAGCACGCCATACAGCACCGACGGCACGAAGCCGATGCCGAACCAGCGCTTGTCCTGCCGCCCGATGCGGCGCGTGCCCTCGATGGTTTCTTCCAGCCGCTGCGTCAGCTGGGTGGTCTGCTCCAGCAGGAAGCGGCCCGCCTCGGTCAGCCGCAGCCCGCGGCCGATGCGGTCGAACAGTGCCACGCCCACTTCTTCTTCCAGCTGGCGGATCTGGCGCGACAGCGGCGGCTGCGCCATATGCAGCCGCTCGGCGGCGCGGGTGACATTCAGTTCCTGGGCCACGACCTGGAAATAACGCAGGTGCCGGAGTTCCATTGGTGTCCTGTTTCCATACCTGCAGGGTATCGATTGAGACATCATCGGTCTTGGACGCCGGCAAAGTCAAGCCGCATACTTGGCTTCAATTATCAATTTGCATCGACAAGGTATGACCACGACTATCACTTCGGTGGAAGCCATCCTGGTGGACCTGCCCACCATCCGGGCACACCAGCTGGCCATGGCCACCATGCAGCAGCAGACGCTGGTGATCGTGCGGCTGCGCTGCAGCGACGGCGTGGAGGGCATCGGCGAGGCCACCACCATCGGCGGCCTGTCCTATGGCGACGAAAGCCCGGAAGGCATCAAGCTGACCATCGACACCTACCTGGCCCCTGCGCTGGCCGGCCAGGATGCCACCAACGTGCATGCCGCGATGGCGCGCCTGGGCAAGGTCGCGCGCGGCAACCGCTTCGCCAAGTCCGCGCTGGAGACCGCGTTGCTGGATGCGCAGGGCAAGCGCCTGGGCGTGCCGCTGGCCACGCTGCTGGGGGGCGCGGTGCGGTCGACACTGCCGGTGCTGTGGACGCTTGCCAGCGGCGACACCGCCCGCGACATTGCCGAGGCCGAGCAACTGCTGGCCGAGCGCCGCCACCATACCTTCAAGCTGAAGATCGGCCGGCGCAGCGTGCGCGACGACGTGGCCCACGTGGCCGCGATCAAGCGCGCGCTGGGCGACCGGGCGCGCGTCACCGTCGACGTCAACCAGGCCTGGAACGAGGCCGACGCTGCCACCGGCATCGCCATGCTGGAAGCCGCCGGCATCGACCTGATCGAGCAGCCCACTCCGCGTGAGCAGCGCATGGCGCTGGCCCGGCTGGCCGCGCGCTTCGTGGTGCCGATCATGGCCGATGAAGCGGTGTGCGGCCCGGAAGACGCGATGGAACTGGCGCGCATCGGCGGCGCCGACGTGTTCGCGCTGAAGATCGCCAAGGCCGGCGGCATCTTCGGCATGCTGCGCACCGCCGCGGTGGGCGACGCCGCCGGCATCGCGCTGTACGGCGGCACCATGCTGGAGGGCAGCGTCGGCACCATCGCCGCGGCGCATGGCTTCTGCACGCTGCCGCAGCTGGCCTGGGGCACCGAGCTGTTCGGTCCGCTGCTGCTCAAGGACGATATCGTGCAGCAGCGCCCCGAGTACCGCGACTTCAGCTTGCACCTGCCCGAAGGCCCCGGCCTGGGGCTGGCGCTGGACGAAGACAAGCTGGCGCACTACCGGCGCGGCTGAACTGGCAGGCAGCTCACCCCCCCGCATGGCACACCGGTGCCTGCACGCATCAAGTGAGGAGACTAATGAAGACGTTATTCCAGCGGCTGGCAAGCACCGGCCGCGCAGGGGCGCTGGCACTGGCTGCCGGCCTGTCGTTCGCCGCGCCGGCCGCGCACGCGGCCTATCCCGACCATCCGATCCGCTGGATCGTGCCGTTCCCCGCGGGCGGTGCCATGGACAACATCGCGCGCACGCTGGGCGAAGACATGTCGCGCACGCTGGGCCAGGCCATCGTGGTCGAGAACCGCCCAGGCGCCGGCGGCAATATCGGCGCCGAGCTGGTGGCGCGCGCGCCCGCCGACGGCTACACGCTGATCATCGTCGCCAACGGCATGGCCGTGAACCCGGCGCTGTACGGCCGGCTGAGCTACGACCCGGTCAAGGACTTCGCGCCGGTGTCACTGCTGGCGGTGGTGCCCAACGTGCTGGTGGCCAACAAGGCGCGGCGCCAGGAAAGCACCGTCAAGGACGTGGTGGCACACGCCAAGGCGGCGCCGGGCAAATACACCTATGCCTCCGCCGGCAACGGCACCTCGATCCACCTGGCGGGCGAGCTGTTCACGTCGATGGCCGGCGTCGACATGCTGCATATCCCCTACAAGGGCAGCGGCCCGGCGATGACCGACCTGCTGGGCGGCCAGGTCGACTACATGTTCGACAGCATCACCTCAGCCAAGCCGCATATCGAATCGGGCAAGCTGACGCCGATCGCGGTCACTACCAGCAAGCGCTCCAGCGCGCTGCCCAATGTGCCGACGGTGGCGGAAGCGGGCCTGCCGGGCTATGAGCTGTCGCCGTGGTTCGCCGCCTTTGTGCCGGCGAAGACGCCGCAGCCGGTCATCGATACGCTCAACCACGCCATGCTCGAGGCGCTGCGCAAGCCCGCCGTGCAGAAGCGGCTGGCGCTGATCGGCGCCGAGCCGATCGGCAGTTCGCCGGCGGTGCTGCGCGAGCACCTGGCGAAGGAAACCGACAAGTGGGGTGTGTTGATCCGCCAGCGGGGGATTCGGGCGGATTAAGCTGGGTCAATCCAGAGGCCGCGCGAGCGACCGGAAATCGATCGTATCGGTATTCAGCGCGGCAATCTTCGGGCCGAAGCTCCTGATATTCGACAACGTCGCGTTGTGATGCTCGCGAATGCGCGACGCGTCGGCGTGTGGCTTGTCATGCGTTGTGTGCGCGTCCGCGGCGATGGTCACCGCGTAGCCATTCGCCGCCGCGCGGCGCACGGTGGTGTCAACGCAGAACTCGGTGGCATAGCCGCACACGACCACATGCTTCACACCATGTTCAGCAAGGACCGCCTGGAGTTCAGTGCGCAGAATGCTGTCAGGGGTGCGCTTGCCGATCCGGTAGTCACCCGGTTCGACCTGAAGTCCGGCGGACAGTTGCCACGCCGTTGAGCCTTGCCGCAGGGCGTCCTCATTCTCGTGCTGGATGAAGATGACCGGCACGGCTGCCTGACGGGCCCGTGTGCTCAGGGTGTTGATATTGGTGGCAACCGCGGCGGCATCGCCTGGCAACGGTGCCGAATCGACCAGGCCAGCCTGGAAATCGATGATGAGCAGTGCGCAATTCATGTTGTGCTCCCGTAGAGGTGGTCGACTGTAGCTTGCGGGCGCTACGGCTGCACCCGCAATGCAAGGAGCGTCCCGTTCGGCTGGAACAGCTCCAGTGCGTCCACGGCCTCTTGCGTTAGTCGCTCATGTGTGATTCAAGGTGCACCCTTGAGTCCAATCCCCACAACTGGCAATCCTCCAACCCCCTCTCTCGTAGGGATCAGTTCGGCCCGTCGCGTCCGTTAGCCAGCGCAACAAAGAGCACGGATACGCCGGAAAGTGGCCAGGGCAAAGTACCCCGGCCGGATCGCGGACGCCGAGCCGACCAGCAGGAACGGGCGCGCAGTGTTGCATGCAGCAGTCGGGCATGCAGGGTTGGATTCAAAACAAACGAAGCGCATACGTCTTATTGGGCGGTAAGGGGAGTGATCATGAATTTCAGGAGTCTGTCTATCCGCACGCGGCTGCTGGCCGGGTTCGGCACGCTGGCGGGCATGGTGCTGGTGGTGTCCGCGTATTCGCTGCATGCGCTCGGCGATGCGACCGCAGGTTTCAATGACTACCTGAACGGGCTGAATGCCCGCGCGGACATGGCCGCGCAAGTGCGCAGCGCGGTGGACCGGCGTGCCATCGCGGCGCGCAACCTGGTGCTGGTGACCGATGCGGCGGAACTGGAGCGCGAGAAGGCCGATGCCTTGCGCGCGCATCAGGACGTGCAGACTCGGCTGGCGCGGCTGACTGAGATGGTGCGCCAGTCCGGCATCAGCGACGACGCGCGCAAGCTGGTGGACGAGGTGGCAAAGGTCGAGGCGCAGTACGGCCCGGTCGCCACGGGCATCGTCGGCCTGGCGGTGGAGCGCAAGATCGAGGAAGCCGTGTCCCGTATCGACAAGCAATGCCGCCCGTTGCTGGCGGCGCTGATCAAGGCGACCGACGCCTACGCCGAGTTCACCCTGGCGCGCCAGAAGGAGATGGAGCGCAGGCTGGAGGCGGATTATGAGCGCCAGCGCAACCTGCTGATCCTGATTTCCCTGGTATCGGCGGCCATCGCTGTCGTTGGCGGCTTGCTGATCACGCGTGCCATCACGCGGCCGATCCAGCGTGCCGTGGACGTGGCCGGCACCGTGGCCAGCGGCGACCTGGGCGCGCGCATCGAGGTGGATCGCCATGACGAGACCGGTCGCCTCCTTGCCGCGCTGCGCGACATGAACGAGCGCCTCACCGCCACCGTCACCCAGGTGCGTGCAGGCAGCGGCAATATTGCCGTGAGCACCAGCGAGATCGCGCGCGGCAACGCTGACCTGAGCAGCCGCACCGAGGAACAGGCGGCGTCGCTGGAAGAAACCGCGGCCAGCATGGAAGAGCTGACCGAGACCGTGCGCCTGAATACCGACAACGCCCGCCAGGCCAGCGCGCTGGCGCGCAGTGCGGCCGACGTGGCGCAGCGCGGCAGCGCCACGGTGCAGCGCGTGGTCGGCACGATGCAGGACATCAGTGCCAGTTCGTCCAAGATCGCCGAGATTACCGGCATCATCGAAGGCATTGCCTTCCAGACCAACATCCTGGCGCTGAACGCGGCGGTGGAGGCTGCGCGTGCCGGTGAGCAGGGCCGCGGCTTTGCCGTGGTGGCCAGCGAGGTGCGCGGCCTGGCGCAGCGCTCATCGAGCGCGGCCAAGGAGATCAAGGACCTGATCGAGGCGTCGGGACGCCAGGTGCACGACGGTGCGTCGCTGGCAGCAGAGGCGGGCCAGACCATGGCCGAGGTGACCCAGGCAGTGGCGCGCGTGACCGGCATCGTGGAAGAGATTGCCACGGCGTCGGCTGAACAGACCCGCGGCATCGAGCAGGTCAACCAGGCCATCGTGCAGATCGACCAGGTGACGCAGCAGAACGCGTCGCTGGTGAACGAAGCGGCCAACGCGTCGCGTGCGCTGGAAGAGCAGGGCCGCGAGCTCAGTGAGGTGGTGGCGTTCTTCCGCCTGCCGGGCGAAGGCGGCGCCTCGCACCTGGGTGCCGATACGCTGGCCACGCAGCGGCGCGCGGCGCACAGGCTGGCCGCGGCATAGCGCCAGGCCGGGGCGGTGTGGCTGCAAGGTGGCCCCGGGGCGGGTAAACTGGCCGGTCCCAGCTTCCTTGCCACCGCCATGACCGCCCTGCCTATCTCCTTCGACGACGTCGCCGCCGCCCACGAACGCATCCGCGCGGCGGCCCACCGCACCCCGGTGCTGACCTCTGCCACCGCGGACGCGGCCACCGGCGCGCAGCTGTTCTTCAAGGCCGAGAACTTCCAGCGCATCGGCGCCTTCAAGTTCCGCGGCGCCTACAACGCCATCGCCCAGTTCACGCCGCAGCAGAAGGCGGGCGGCGTGCTGGCGTTCTCTTCCGGCAACCATGCGCAGGCGATCGCGCTGTCGGCCCGGTTGCTGGGCGTGCAGGCGGTGATCGTGATGCCGCAGGACGCCCCCGCGATCAAGATCGAAGCCACGCGCGGCTATGGCGCCGAAGTGGTGCTGTACGACCGCTACCAGGACGATCGCGAAGCGCTGGGCCGGCGCATCGCCGCCGAGCGCGGCATGACGCTGATCCCGCCGTATGACCACCCGCATGTGATGGCGGGGCAGGGCACGGCGGCCAAGGAGCTGTTCGAGGAAACCGGCCCGCTGGACATGCTGGTGGTGTGCCTGGGCGGCGGCGGGCTGCTGTCGGGCTGCGCGGTGGCGGCCCAGGCGATGTCGCCCGGCTGCGCCGTGTACGGCGTCGAACCCGAGGCCGGCAACGATGGCCAGCGCAGCCTGCGCAGCGGCGAAATCGTCCGCATCGACACCCCGCGCACCATCGCCGACGGCGCGCAGACGCCGTTCCTGGGCAACCACACCTTTGCTGTGATCCGCGAGCTGGTGACGGACATCGTTACGGTGTCGGATGCCGAACTGGTCGACACCATGAAGTTCTTTGCCGGGCGCATGAAGATCGTGGTCGAGCCCACCGGCTGCCTGGCCGCCGCCGCGGTGCTGCACGGCAAGCTGGATGTGACGGGCAAGCGCGTGGGGGCCATCATTTCGGGCGGCAATGTCGACCTGGGCGCCTTTGGCAGCTTCTTGCTGGGTTGAGTTGGGCGGCAGGGAATCCTGGACTGGCCCCGGCCGTCTAACTTGCAATCCGCGACGAGACAGCCAGGGGCGGTCATGACGGACAAGCACCACTATGACGTGCTGGACACCGGCGCCGGCAAGCCGGTCAAGCTGTGGACGCGCGGCGTCCCGGTGGAAAGCGCTGCCCGCCAGCAACTGGTGAACACGGCGCAGATGCCGTTTATCTTCCGCCATCTTGCGGTGATGCCGGATGTACATCTGGGCAAGGGCTCGACCATCGGCTCGGTGATCCCGACCGTGGGAGCGGTGATTCCCGCCGCGGTGGGCGTGGACATCGGCTGCGGCATGATGGCCGTGAAGACTTCGCTCACCGCCGCTGATCTGCCCGACAACCTCGGACCGCTGCGTAGCGCGATCGAGCACGCCGTGCCGCACGGCCGCACCGCGCAAGGCGGGCGGCGCGACCAGGGTGCCTGGGGCTCGGCGCCGGCGCCTGTTGACGCGGCATGGGCCGAGATGGCGCCGGGCTTTCGCCGCATTACTGACAAATACCCACACCTGGCGCGCACCAACCATCGCAATCACCTGGGCACACTCGGCACCGGCAACCACTTTATCGAGGTGTGCCTGGACGAGGCCCAGTCAGTCTGGTTCATGCTGCACAGCGGCTCGCGCGGCGTCGGCAATGCCATCGGCACAACCTTCATTTCGCTGGCGCAGGAGGACATGCGAAAGCACCTCGCCAACCTGCCGGACCGCGACCTGGCCTACCTGGTCGAAGGTTCCGTGCACTACGAGGACTACATCTTCGCCGTGGCATGGGCCCAGGCCTACGCGCGCCGCAACCGCGAGCTGATGATGGAGGCGGTGCTGGCAGCGGCGCAGCGCGTGCTGCGCAAGCCGTTCCAGGCGCAGCTGGAGGCGGTCAACTGCCACCACAACTACGTGCAGAAGGAACACCACTTCGGCGCCGACGTGCTGGTCACGCGCAAGGGCGCGGTCAGTGCGCGCGTGGGCGAGCTGGGCATCATCCCGGGATCGATGGGAGCGCGCTCGTTCATTGTGCGCGGCAAGGGCAACCCGGAGTCGTTCTGCTCATGCAGCCATGGAGCGGGGCGCACCATGAGCCGCAGCGAGGCCAAGCGCCGCTTTACCGTGGCCGACCAGGAGCGTGCGACTGAAGGCGTTGAATGCCGCAAGGACGCCGCTGTGATCGACGAGATCCCGATGGCGTACAAGGATATCGATGCGGTGATGGCGGCGCAGGCGGATCTGGTGGAGATCGTGCACACGCTGCGGCAGGTGGTGTGCGTGAAAGGCTGAACGGCTGTTGCCCTCCCCGCCGTGAGCGGCCTCTGGCAGGGGCATCCGGCACTGAATCCGCCCTGCGCAGAGGCATTGCAGCCGGGGCCGCTCTACTGGAAGATCAGCGTGCCCACCGGTTGTCCGTTTGCACCGAAGAAAGTGAACTTGGACGAGACAAAGCTGATATTTCCGCTGGTGTCGATCCGGAACGTGGTTTCCTCCTCTCCGACCCGGGCATTGCTGTTATCGAACTCTGTGTCGAGGAATGTCACGAGGAGCGTGGCCCCAGAATCGACTGCCACGGAAAAGGACTGGGTGAGCGAGCCCAGTTTCGCGGCTTGCGTGTTGTCCGAGAAAATCGTGGCGGTTGCCAGCGGGCCGGAGTCGCCAGCCTTTACGGTTGCCGGGAATGTGTAGTCGGCGAAAGCCGCATAACCATCCGCCCCCTGGTCGATAGCGACCACGGCAAAGGTTGCCGAGTTTCTGAAGATAAACCTGGTGCCTGAAAACGGCTCCGAGTTTCCGTTCGTGATGATTGTGCCTGTGACGGTTTCGGTGGTCTTCAGGACAACGGCGCTGTTCAGTGTGGCGGAATCGGCTGGCCCCGCCTTGAGCGTTCCCGAGCCTGAAACTGGCTTATTCTCGACTGAACCGGAGATGGAAAAATTCGCGGTTATGCCGTTGGCCGCCAGCGCCGCCATGGCGGTGGTGAGCGGCACTGTCAGCGTTTGCGCCGGCGGACTCGCTGCCTCGCTGCTGCTGCCGTCATCTCCCCCGCCGCCACAGCTGCCAAGTAAGAACGAAAATGCGAACAAAAATAAGAATCTCTTGGACATCGCCGGCTCCTGACGGAAGTGCCCCGGATTCGAAATTTTTTTAGGCGCGCCGCGGCAGAAAAGGAAGGCTCTGGCGCAAATCGCAGGTTTCACGTTCCTGCCGATCCTCAAAATGCCCGGCCGTCGGGGAGGCTTGGCTTACGATGGCGTCGCGAAAATGCTCGCGCAACAAATATGCCATCCATGCCATTGAGTTTGATTCTTCTACGCTTTTTCAAACATGTATATTCGGCAAACATGCGAAACAACAAGATCGGTTCCGTTTTTGATACGCGCGGGGACGCAGCTTTTTACTTGCGGGCAAGAGGTCGCCTTTGAATTCTGAATTGACGGTTGTTTACATCAGAATTAATAAATGCTTACTTCTGAATGTCTGTCGCCGGCTACCGGACCAAGATTGGCGGGAACGATACGACCCTTCGCCTCTATCTGCGCAATGTATTCGACCGCCGCTATTGGGCCGCGGTGGACAGCTATGGCGGCCTGGCCATTGGCGAGCCGCGCACGTTGATGATGTCGGCGACAGTCGGCTTCTGATCCGGCCTGATGGCCAGTTGGCATGCGCCCGGGGCCACCGGATTGTCGCGGCCATCCCGCAGGCACGAACGCGCTCGCACGGGGGCTGGCTTGCGCCCGCGTGGCAACTGTGTACTACGGGAAGTCGGGGGATCCGCCTGCTGTGGCCTGGCCGGTGCCCCAGGTGGGTCAGTCGACGAGCAGATTGATCTTCGTCGCGAATTTCTGCCAGCGATCGATGTCGGAACTCACCAGCTTCTGGAATTCAGCGGGCGTGCTTGTTGTCGTGGCAAAGCCGAGCTGCGTCAGCGATGCCTTGATCTCAGGCTTGGCGATGGCCCTGGCGATTTCCGTGTTCAGCCTTTGCACGATCTCGGGCGGCGTATTCGCCGGGGCAAGGATGCCGAACCACTGGTCGACGTCATAGCCGGCCACGCCAAGCTCGCTCACGGTGGGTACGTCGGGCAGGAACGGCGAGCGTGCCTTCGACGTGACGGCCAGCGCGCGCAGCTTGTTGCTTTTCAGATAGGGAATGGTGTTGGTCAGCGTGTTGACGCTGACATCGGCCTGGTTGCCAAGCACGTCCGCGATGGCGGGGGCACAACCCTTGTACGGCACGTGCAGCATGTCCATCCTTGCCGAGACCTTCAGCAATTCGCCGGCCAGATGCTGCGGGGTGCCGTTGCCGCACGACGCATAGCTGGGGGGTGAGGGGCTCTTGCCCGCCGTCAGCAGGTCGCTGAAGGTGCGGAGTTTCGAGTGCGATGGCACGGCGATCACCGATGGCACCGAAGCGAAGGTGATGACGGCGCTGAAATCGGATTTTGGATTGAACTGCAGCTTCTTGAAGACGCTCGGGTTGATGGCAAAGCTGCTGTTGACGATGAGCAGCGTATAGCCGTCAGCAGGGCTCTTGGCGACGAACTCCGCGCCAATATTGCCGCTGGCGCCGGGCCGGTTGTCGATGACCACCGGCTGCCCCAGCGACTTGCTGATGTCAGCCCCGATCAGGCGCGCGAGAGAATCGGTCCCCCCTCCGGCCGGGAACGTCACCACCATGCGGATCGGCTTTTGCGGGAAGGTACTGGCGATATTGGCTTCGGCGCGCCCGGGCAGGGTGCCCAGGCTGCCTGCGACAAACAGGAGCGATGCCAGACTTCTGACGACGGATAGGGGTCTCATTGATATGCCTCGTCGGTTAGGGTGAAGGAAGGGGAAAAGCCGGTCAATCGGGGTCTATACGCACCGCCTGGCAGCACTCGCCGCCAGCGCGCACCAGTGCCGCAGCCGCCTCAAGCGCTTCAGCGGAGCTTGCGTGGATGCGGTAGAGCGGTTGCCCTGGCGCTACCTTTGCACCGATCGCGCACAGCATGTCGACCCCAGCACCGGCGTCGCGCGGCGCCCCGGCGGCGCGCGCCACGCCGGAAATCTGCAGGCCATCGATGCCCGTCACCCGGCCCTGCGAGGCGGCGGGAACGAGCTGCGTATGCGTACCCGGCGCCACTGGATCGGGGCGAGCGCCCTGCGCGGCGGCGATGCGATCGAACGCCGCCTTGGCCTTGCCCTCATGCAGCAGCGCCGTCGCAATTTGCATGCCGTGTTCGGGGGAGTCCACGCGGGGATCGAATGCGATGATTTCGCCGGCAAAGCGCAGAGCCTTTTCACACAGATCGGCGGGTGCATCGGGAGCGTTGTCGAGCACGAGTCGGACGTCGCGCACTTCCAGTGCGGGGCCGATGCCGCGCCCGATCGGGCGGCTGCCGTCCGTGACCAGTGCACGTACGTGCAGGCCCAGTCCCTTGCCGACGTGTTCGAACAGTGCGCCCAGCGCCTCGGCGTCGGCGCGCGTTGCCAGCTTGGTTTGCGGCCCGTAGGGCAGGTCGACGATGACGTGGGTAGCGCCGGCGGTGTACTTCTTCGACAGGATCGACGCCACTGACCAGCGCCGCGAATCCAGCCGCAGCGGCCGCGTGATGGCGTTCATCACATCGTCGGCCACGGAATGGTTCAGCCGTCCGTTCCACGCGATGCAGGCGCGCGCCTGGGCCACGCATCGGCGCACGTCCTCGTGCGCCAGGTCGACCCGTGCGATGGTCTCCATGGCATCGGCGGTGCCGGCGGCAGAGGTGATCGCGCGCGACGATGTCTTGGGCATTGCCAGCCCGTAGGCCGCGACGATCGGCACCACGATCAGCGTGATGCGGCTGCCGGGAACGCCACCCATCGAATGCTTGTCGACGACTACCGGTTCGTCCCAGTCGATGCGGGGTGTGAAGGCGGTACGCGCGCGTGCCAGTGCCACCACTTCCTCGTCGGTGAGCGTGCGGGTTGCGGCAACGAGGAACTCGGTCAGCTCTGCCTCGGTGTACCGCCCGGCGATGGCGTCCTGCAGCACGGCAACGTAGGCAGTTTCGTCGAGCGGCTCGCCGCGCAGCTTGGCCATCAGGTTGGTGCGGCTGGCCGGCCGTTCGGCGGCGGATGCCCTGGTGCCGTTGCGCAAGGCTTCGACAAAGCGTGCCGTGCCCGCTTCCAGCGTGCTGTCGTTCGACACCGTGATACACGGAACGTGCGGTGGCATCGGGGCTCCCGTTCGTGCCACGCGCCTGGCGACCTGGTCGCCCGATTCCCGCCCGCGTGCGGCGATGCGCCGGGCAAGCACGTCATGCGGTGCCGTCACCAGGACCACCACGAAATGGGGCAAGCGAGTCGCCAGTTCCGCAATGACGCCGCGCGAGCCATTGGCTACGACGTTGCGCCCGCGTTCGAGCTCGAGCATCAGGGAGCTGGGCAATCCATAGCGCAGGTCGTGCGCGTCCCAGGTCACCAGAAACTCTCCGCTTCGCTGGCGCCGCGCGAACTCGGTCTCCGTGACACCCTCGTGCTCTTCGCCAGCAGAGCCGTCAGGGCGGGTGATGACGCGCCGCGCAAAAACGTAATCGTCATCGAGCGCGGCACGTGCACCGTCGATCAGGGAGTCCTTGCCAGCGCCACTGGGCCCCACAACAAAGAAGAATGTGCCGGTCGCCTTCATGAGAATTACCTTAGATGTCGAAGTTATGTGGCTATGCTAGCACCGGCCAAGGGGGTGTCAAGATAAGTTCGATGTCTAAGGTAATGCAAGCAACGGGCCAGCACCCGCAAATCCAGTGTGTACGCGGGATTCGCGGGCTTATAGGGGAAAACACGGGGAAGCAAGGTGCGCGGTGACGGTGCCCCGTGCATGGGTTGAGGGCATCGTGCACTGATGGAGTGAACGCTACATGGATAGGTGTTGTGGATGAAGCGGTGGTGTCGGCGTGCGAGCGCCGGAGGCGCTATCATGTGCGCTGTCGCTGGCACCGGGCCGTCCGGTGCCGCATGCATACGCTCTACTTTCCCTCACGACTATGGCCACAAAGAAGCCGGATGCTCCGGTCCCGATCACGCCTGCGGATGAAGCCGATGAAGAACGGCTTGCCCACCTGGTGAAGGATGCCGCCCGGGCCTATATCCGGGCGCTGCAGCTGCGCCTGGCGGAGCATTCAGTTTCGTATGGGCACTGGACCATCCTGCGTATCCTGTGGCGCCATGACGGCGTGTCGCAGCGAGAGCTGAGCGAACGGGCCGGCGTGACCGAGCCGACGACGTTTGCGGCAGTCAAGGCGCTGGAGGCGCTGGGCTACGTGGAACGCACGCATCTTCCCGGCAACAAGAAGAAGGTGCATGTATTCCTGAGCAAGACCGGACGCGCGCTGCGCCGCAAGCTTGAACCGCTGGCCACTGAGGTGAACGAACTCAGCGTGGAAGGACTGAGCGAAGAGGATGTGCTGACCACGCGCCGCGTGTTGATCACGATTGCGAAGCGGCTGGTCGCCGACGAAGTCGCGTCGGCCGAACATGGCCGGCGGGTCCCGTCTACACAGGAGGTAGGGCGCCTGCTCTCGGATCTGTAGGCGGCCCGCAACGGAAAAGACCCTCGCCGGGCGAGACCGGCAAGGGTGAATGCCTTGGGTAGAAGGCGTGAATCGGTTAGAGCGATCAGGGGGCTGGTCCCCCCGGTGTCAGGCGTCGTCGAGCCCGATGTCGACGGCGGGGGCGGACTGGGTGATCTTGCTCGTGGAGATGTAGTCCACGCCCGTTTCCGCCACGGCCCGGATCGTTTCCAGGCGGATGCCGCCTGACGCCTCGACCTTGGTCCGGCCATTGACGATCTGCACGGCTTCCTTCATGTCGGGCACCGACATGTTGTCCAGCATGATCACGTCGACACCGGCTGCCAGGGCTTCGTGCACCTGTTCCAGCCGGTCGCATTCCACTTCCAGCTTGGTCAGCACAGGCAGCTTGCGGCGCACGCGTTCCACGGCGGCAGCGATGCTGCCGCACACGGCGATGTGGTTGTCCTTGATCATCACGCCGTTATCCAGGCTCAGCCGGTGGTTCAGGCCGCCGCCGCAGGTCACCGCATGCTTTTCCAGTGCGCGCAGGCCCGGCGTGGTCTTGCGGCTGTCGATCAGGCGCGCCTTGGTATGGGCAATGGCCTGGGCATACGTAGCCGTATGGTTGGCGATGCCGCACAGCCGCTGCATGATGTTCAGCGCGGTGCGCTCAGCCGTCAGGACGCTGCGTGCATTGCCGCTCACGTTAAGCAGCACCGCGCCTTTTTCAACCTTGTTGCCGTCGGCGACGCGCACATCGACTGACAACGTCGGATCGTAG
Organism: Cupriavidus sp. CP313; assembly: GCF_054072015.1. Classification (NCBI taxonomy): domain Bacteria; kingdom Pseudomonadati; phylum Pseudomonadota; class Betaproteobacteria; order Burkholderiales; family Burkholderiaceae; genus Cupriavidus; species Cupriavidus sp. CP313. The sequence goes on from NZ_JBSVZB010000006.1 coordinate 100,152, forward strand.
CGCGCGAAGATGCGTGCCGCCACGTCGATGCCGGCGATAAGCATCGGCTCGCGGGCGTTCATGCAGAAGGTGCCGGTCTCTCCCGGTTCAATCATGGTCTGGACGGTCAAGTCGCAGATGCCGATGTCTTCGGTCAGCCAGAGGTCGATCAGCTTGTCCGTGGCGAAAATGTCGTACATGAAGGGCTCCTGAACGGTGGTTGCGGTACCTCAATAATCTTAGAGATCGAAGTACATGGCGCAATACTAGCCCTTCCATGCGCCATGTCAAGTAATATTCGAGATCTAAGATATACCGCGAAGCTACCGCGCAAACTGCCCCAGCACCGTCCCGACTGCCTCCAGCCCTGCCTCGATCATATGCTGCATGTAGACGCCCATCTTCGGCATCACCAGCATCAGCACCAGCAGCCCGCCTGACAGCGTGACCGGGAAGCCGACCGCAAAGATCGACAGTTGCGGCGAGGCCCGGTTCAGGATGCCCATCGCCAGGTTCAGCGTCAGCAGCGCCGCGATCATCGGCAAGGCCAGCAGCAGTCCGGACGAGAACACCATGCCGCCGGCGCGGGCCACGGCCATGGCGCCGCCGGCGGACAGCGGCGTGCCACCGATAGGCAGGCCGTTGAAGCTGTCGACCAGCGTGCCCAGCATCAGCAGGTGGCCGTCCAGCGCCAGGAACAGCAGCATCGCGATCAGGTTCAGGAAGCGCGACAGCACCATGGTCTGGCCGCCGGCGGCGCGGTCGAAGAACGAGGCAAAGGACAGGCCCATCTGCAGGCCGATGATTTCGCCGGCCTGCTGCACGGTGGCAAAGACCAGCCGCATGGCGAAGCCGGTGGCCAGGCCGATGCCGACTTCGTTGAGGATGATCATCAGCCCGCCGAAGGAGTACACCGGCACCACCGGCAGCTGCGCGATGGTGGGTGACACCACCATCGCGATCATCGCGGACAGCGCGATCTTGGCGCGGCGCGGGATGGTGGACTCACCGAACAGCGGCGCGGTGCCGATCAGGGCCAGGATGCGGAAGAAGGGCCACAGGAACGCCGCGAGCCAGCTGTAGAGCTGGGCTGAGGTGAATTCGACCACGGCGGGGAGTCAGCGGGCAGGGAGGGCGAGGGTGCGAAGAAGGCGAGCGCGGCCGCAGTCAGTGCGCCAGCGCGGGAATGCTCTGGAACACCTCGCGCATGTAGTCGACCATGGAATTGATCATCCACGGCCCGGCCAGCACCATGGTGGCGAACAGCGCGATCAGCTTGGGGATGAAGCTCAGCGTCATCTCGTTGATCTGCGTCGCGGCCTGGAACAGGCTGACCACCAGGCCGGCGGCCAGCGACACCAGCAGCAGCGGGGCGGCCAGCAGCAGCGTCATCTTCATCGCCTGGGTGGCGATGGTCATTACGGTCTCGGGTGTCATGGCTCGGACTCTGCGGTGTGTGGCGGGCGCTGGGGCCGCCTCAGTTCATGAAGCTCTGCGCCAGCGAACCCAGCAGCAGCTGCCAGCCGTCGACCAGCACGAACAGCATCAGCTTGAACGGCAGCGAGATGGTGGCCGGCGGTACCATCATCATCCCCATCGCCATCAGCACGCTGGCAACGACCAGGTCGATGATCAGGAACGGGATGAAGATGGTGAAGCCGATCTGGAACGCGGTCTTCAGCTCGCTGGTGACGAAGGCCGGCACCAGGATGCTGAGCGGCACTTCCTCGGGGCCCTGCATCTCCGGCGCCTTGGCCATCTGCGCGAACATGGCCAGGTCTTTCTCGCGGGTCTGGCGCAGCATGAAGGCCTTGAGCGGCTCCGCGGCCTTGGCCGCGGCGGCTTCCAGGCTGATCTTGTTTTCCGACAGCGGCTTGTAGGCGTCGTTGTAGACGCGGTCGAACACCGGCGCCATCACGAAGAAGGTCAGGAACAGCGACAGGCCCACCAGCACCTGGTTGGGCGGCGAGGTGGCGGTGCCCAGTGCGCTGCGCAGCAGGCCCAGCACGATGATGACGCGGGTGAAGCCGGTCATCATCAGCATCGCCGCCGGCAGGAACGACAGCGAGGTCAGCAGCAGCAGCGTCTGCACCGGCAGCGACCAGATCTGGCCGCCGCCCGGGGCGGGCTTGCTGATGACGCCGGGCAGTGCCTGGGCCCAGGCCGGTGCGGGCGCCAGCGCGGCAATGGCCAGCATCAGCGCAAGCAGGGACAGCAGCGGGCCCAGCAGCGGGCGCCGCAGCGCGGCACGCGGGGAATTCATGACTTGAAGTGATCCTGCATCGAGCGCAGCAGCTTTTCGGCAAAGGTGCCGCCGGTCGGCTGTTGGGAGGGGCCTGCGCCGCCGGTGGCGGCGAGGGGATTGGCTGCGGTGGTGCCCGCAGGCAGGGTGTGCAGCGGCCGGATTTCGCCGGGGCTCACGCCCAGCACCAGCCAGGTATCGCCCACTTCGACCAGCACCAGGCGCTGGCGTGCGCCCAGCATGGTGCTGCCGACCACCTTCATCGCGCCGCCGGTGGCGTGACGCACCAGGCCGGCACGCCGGGCCACCCAGGCCATGCCCAGGATCAGCGCGACGATGGCGAACAGCCCCAGCCCGGCCTGCGCCAGGCTGGCCGCGCCGCTGACGGCCGGCGCGTGCGTGCCGTCGGCGGCCATGGCGGCCCCCGGCAGCGCCGCAAGCACGGCCAGGCTGGCGCGCGTCTGCATGGTCATTTGTTCAGCTTCCGGATGCGTTCGGATGGCGTGATGATGTCTGTCAGGCGGATGCCGAACTTGTCGTTCACCACCACCACCTCGCCCTGCGCGATCAGGTAGCCGTTGACCAGCACGTCCATCGGCTCGCCGGCCAGGCCGTCCAGTTGCACCACCGAGCCCTGCGCCAGCTGCAGCAGGTTCTTGATGGGCACCTTGGTGCGGCCCAGTTCCACGGTCAGCTGCACCGGGATATCGAGAATCATCTCGATATCGTTGCGGAAGCCGCTCGGCGCTTCCTTCGCCAGCGGCTGGAACACGGTGGCGGCGGCCGGGGTGGCCGCGGTGGCCGCGGGTGGTGCCGCCGGTGCGGCTGCTGCGGGGATGCCGGCGGATGTGGCGCTGGTCTGCTCGGCCAGCGCGCTGGCCCAGTCGTCCATCGGATCGACGGGCTTGTCCTCGATGCCGTCACTCATAATCGCTGTCCTCGGTGTCCAGGTGGGAATCGCCGTCCTGGTGATTGATCATTCGTTCTACCCGCAGCGCGTACTGGCCGTTCATCGTGCCGAAGCCGCATTGCATGACGGGCACGCCGTCCACCTTGCCGAACACCTTCTCCGGCAGCTCGATCGGCAGCACGTCACCGGCGCGCATCGCCAGCACTTCGGCCACGGTGCTCTGCAGGTGCGCGAACTCGGCCACCAGCTCCACCTCGGCCGCGCGCAGCTGCGTGGACAGTTGCGTGACCCAGCCCTTGTCGACTTCCTTCTCGTCCTGCAGCGGATTCATCAGCAGGTCCTTGAGCGGCTCGATCATCGCGTACGGCAGGCACACGTGGAGCTGCCCGCCGACGGCGCCGAGTTCGATATGGAAGGCGGTAGTCACCACGGCCTCGTTGTGCGTGGCGACGTTGGCAAACTTGGGGTGCATCTCCGAGCGGATGTACTCGGTCTCGATCGGGTGCACGGTGCGCCAGGCGTTGCCGTAGCTGGCCAGCGTCAGCTCCAGCATGCGCTGGATGATGCGCTGCTCGGTCTGGGTGAAGTCGCGGCCTTCCACGCGGGTGTGGAAGCGGCCGTCGCCGCCGAACAGGTTGTCCACCACCAGAAACACCAGGTTCGGGTCGTAGACGAACAGCGCCGTGCCGCGCAGCGGCTTCAGGTGGACCAGGTTCAGGTTGGTCGGCATCGGCAGGTTGCGCGCGAAGTCGCCGAATTTCTCGATCCTGATGCTGCCCACGGTGATGTCCGCGCCGCGGCGGATGAAATTGAACAGCGCCGTGCGCATCGAGCGCGCAAAGCGCTCGTTGATGATCTCCAGCGTGTGCAGGCGGCCGCGGATGATGCGTTCCTGCGTGGCAAGGTTGTAGGGGCGCACACCGCCCTCGTCGAGCGCAGGCTCGCTGGCCTTGGGCGTATCGGCTTCGCCGGATACGCCCTTGAGCAGCTCGTCGACCTCGTCTTGCGAGAGGAACTTGTCGTAGGCCATCTAATGTCCTGCCCCTTGTGCGGCGTTATGGGTGAATCCGGTGCGGCCCTGGCTTGCGCTTACTGCACCACGAAAGAGGTGAAGAGCACGTCCAGCACCCGCTGCGCCGGCAGGCCGTTGGCAAACGGCTTGCTGATGGTGTCGCGGATGTCGTCGGCCAGCTTGCGCTTGCCTTCGACGGTGGCCAGGTCGGCCGGCTGCCTGGCCGACAGCAGCAGCAGGATGCGGCTGCGTGCCTCGGGCAGGTACTGGGCCAGGCGTGCCTGGGTCTCGGCATCGGCCACCTTCAGCGACAGGCCGGTGTGCAGGAAGCGGTCGCCGTCGTCGCTGCGCAGGTTGACGGTGAACGCGTCCAGCGGCACGAAGATCGGCGGCGGTACGACCGGGGCGGCGGGCGCAGCGGGCGCCGCCGGATGGCGGTTGCTCAGCACGCTGCCCAGCACGAAGCCTCCGGCGCCCAGTGCCACCACCAGCACGCCGGCGCCGATCAGCAGCAGCCGGCCGCGCTTGCCTGTGTTGCCAGTCCGGGGAGGGGAAGCCGTGTTCGCCATGAAAAGCCTGTATCGGAATGCCTGCCATTCTTCCGGAATCGCAGGCCAGCAAAGGGCCGAAAAAAAGGGGGAAACCCTTTCAGCTTGGCCATTTGAGCGGAAAGGGAGCAGGCACGGCTACGCGAGCGGGCGCCCTGTGATGCGCGCCTGCAGGCTGGTTAACGCTTGATGGCGTGTGAACTTGAGTGCTGGTGCGAGCTGCCGCGATTCCTGGCCGGGCCGCCGGGCAGGTCGCGCGAGCGCCGCCATGCATTCCCTACTACGCTAGTCGGGTAGTGATTCATGTGGGTTCGCAAGTCGTCCAATTTCCAACGCCTTGATTTGCATGATGTTTTTTGTTTTTACTCTTATATAAGATATAAGACATTTGACCAAGGAGCCGCTTCGGACTACAATCGCGACGTAACGAGATTTTCTAAACCTAATTACTCAGCAGGTTCCCATGCTTGAAAACTATCGCGCACATGTGGCCGAGCGCGCCGCGCTTGGTATCCCCCCTCTGCCCCTGACCGCCAAGCAGACGGCTGAGCTGGTCGAACTGCTGAAGAACCCGCCCGCCGGTGAAGAGCAGAACCTGGTGGAGCTGATCACCTACCGCGTGCCGGCCGGCGTGGATGACGCCGCCAAGGTCAAGGCTTCGTACCTGGCCGCCGTGGCGCTGGGCAAAGAGAAGTGCGCGCTGATCTCGCGCGCCAAGGCCACCGAGTTGCTGGGCACCATGCTGGGCGGCTACAACATCTCGCCGCTGATCGAGCTGCTGGATGACGCCGAAGTCGGCACCGTCGCCGCCGAGGCGCTGAAGAAGACCCTGCTGATGTTCGACGCCTTCCACGACGTGAAGGAAAAGGCGGACAAGGGCAATGCCAACGCCAAGGCCGTGCTGCAAAGCTGGGCCGACGCCGAGTGGTTTACCAGCCGTCCGGAAGTGCCGCAAAGCCTGACCATCACCGTGTTCAAGGTGCCGGGCGAAACCAATACCGACGACCTGTCGCCGGCCCCGGACGCCACCACCCGCCCGGACATCCCGATGCACGCGCTGGCGATGCTGAAGAACAAGCGCGAAGGCGCTGCGTTCCAGCCGGAGGAAGACGGCAAGCGCGGTCCGATCAAGTTCATTGAATCGCTGAAGGAAAAGGGCCACCTGGTCGCCTACGTGGGCGACGTAGTCGGTACCGGTTCCAGCCGCAAGTCCGCCACCAACTCGGTGCTGTGGTTCACCGGCGAAGACATCCCGTTCATCCCGAACAAGCGCTTCGGCGGCGTGTGCCTGGGCAACAAGATCGCCCCGATCTTCTACAACACCATGGAAGACGCCGGCGCACTGCCGATCGAGCTGGACGTGTCGAAGATGGAAATGGGCGACGTGGTCGAGCTGCGCCCGTACGAAGGCAAGGCCCTGAAGGACGGCGCCGTGATCGCCGAGTTCAAGGTCAAGTCGGACGTGCTGTTTGACGAAGTGCGTGCCGGCGGCCGCATTCCGCTGATCGTCGGCCGCGGCCTGACCGCCAAGGCGCGCGAAGCGCTGGGCCTGGCCCCGTCGACGCTGTTCCGCCTGCCGCAGAACCCGGCCGACACCGGCAAGGGCTTCACGCTGGCGCAGAAGATGGTCGGCCGCGCCTGCGGCCTGGCTGAAGGCAAGGGCATCCGCCCGGGCACCTACTGCGAACCGAAGATGACTTCGGTGGGCTCGCAGGACACCACCGGCCCGATGACCCGCGACGAGCTGAAGGACCTGGCCTGCCTGGGCTTCTCGGCCGACCTGGTGATGCAGTCGTTCTGCCACACCGCCGCCTACCCGAAGCCGGTCGACGTCAAGACCCACCACACGCTGCCTGAGTTCATCAGCACCCGCGGCGGCATCTCGCTGCGCCCGGGCGACGGCGTGATCCACTCGTGGCTGAACCGCATGCTGCTGCCCGACACCGTCGGCACCGGCGGCGACTCGCACACCCGCTTCCCGATTGGCATCAGCTTCCCCGCGGGTTCGGGCCTGGTGGCCTTTGCCGCCGCCACCGGCGTGATGCCGCTGGACATGCCGGAATCGGTGCTGGTCCGCTTCAAGGGCCAGATGCAGCCGGGCGTGACCCTGCGTGACCTGGTCAACGCGATCCCGCTGTACGCGATCAAGCAAGGCCTGCTGACCGTGGCCAAGCAAGGCAAGCAGAACATCTTCTCGGGCCGCGTCCTGGAAATCGAAGGCCTGCCCGACCTGAAGGTCGAGCAAGCGTTTGAACTGTCGGATGCATCCGCTGAGCGTTCGGCCGCCGGTTGCACGGTGCGCCTGAACAAGGACCCGATCATCGAATACATCAACAGCAACATCACGCTGCTGAAGTGGATGATCGCCCAGGGCTACCAGGACCCGCGCAGCCTGCAGCGCCGCATCAAGGCCATGGAAGCGTGGCTGGCCGATCCGAAGCTGCTGGAGCCGGACGCTGACGCCGAATACGCCGCCGTGATCGAGATCGACCTGGCCGACGTGCATGAGCCGATCGTGGCCTGCCCGAACGACCCGGACGACGTCAAGACGCTGTCCGAGGTGGCCGGCGCCAAGATCGACGAAGTGTTTATCGGTTCGTGCATGACCAACATCGGCCACTTCCGCGCAGCGTCCAAGCTGCTGGAAGGCAAGCGCGACATCCCGGTCAAGCTGTGGGTCGCCCCGCCGACCAAGATGGACCAGAAGCAGCTGACCGAGGAAGGCCACTACGGCGTGTTCGGCACCGCCGGTGCCCGCACCGAAATGCCGGGCTGCTCGCTGTGCATGGGCAACCAGGCACAGGTGCGCGAAGGCGCAACGGTGATGTCGACCAGCACGCGTAACTTCCCGAACCGCCTGGGCAAGAACACCAACGTGTACCTGGGTTCCGCCGAACTGGCCGCGATCTGCTCGCGCCTGGGACGCATCCCGACCAAGGAAGAGTACATGGCCGACATGGGCGTGCTCAGCGCCAACGGCGACAAGATCTACAAGTACATGAACTTCGACCAGATCGAGGACTTCAAGGAAGTGGCCGACGGCGTGACGGTGTAAGCCGCGCAGTCAGGCTGGCATGAAGTAGCTCAGTCAGTAGTCCACTAATGTAGTCATCTAATAGCTTGCGGTCTTTCTGTCCGCAAGCTATTTTTTTTGCAGGATTTTTTTGGCCAATTGACCTGCATTGGCAGCGATAGCCAGGGGTGTTTGCAGGTGCCGCCGTGCGTTGGCAGTCCCGGGGCGCACGGCAGGAGTCGCGTTATCGCAGCGTCGCCACGGCTCGCTTAAGGCGCTCGCAGCCTTCTTCGATCACTTCCAGCGAGGTCGCGAAGGAGAACCGCAGGTAGGGCGAAAGGCCATATGCCGTGCCGTCGAGCACCGCCACACCGGCCTTGTTCAAGAAGAACATCACCACGTCCAGATCGGTCTTCAGGAACTTGCCCGTATCCGTCTGCTTGCCGAGCAAGTTCTTGACTGACGCGTAGAGATAGAAGGCGCCTGCTGACGGCGTGCAAGAAATGCCGGGGATCTCGTTTAACAGTGCCGCCATGCGATTGCGGCGCTGCTCGAAGATGGCGACCATCTCGCCCACGCACGCCTGGTCGCCCTCCAGCGCCACCACGGCTGCGGCCTGGGACACGGAGCTGGTGCAGGTCGAGCTTTGCGACAGGATGGTGCTGATGGCCTTGACGAGATCCCGCGGGCCGGCACCGTAGCCGACGCGCCAGCCGGTCATGGCATAGGCCTTGGACATGCCGTTGATCAGCAACGAGCGATGCTTCAGCGCCGGCACCAGCGCCAGCGGGGAAACGGCGGTGCCGCCGTCATACACATAGGGCTCGTAGATCTCGTCGCTCATCACCCATACGTGAGGATGGCGCTCCAGCACCGCGCACAGGTCGCGCAGTTCCGCGGCCGTGTAGACCGCGCCGGTGGGGTTGTTGGGGCTGTTGAGGATCAGCCAGCGTGTGCGGGGCGTGATGGCGCCTTCCAGCGCGGCCGCGGTCAGCTTGAAGCCGACGTCGGCATCGCATTTGACGATGACGGGCTTGCCGCCGTTCATCGTGACCATGTCGGGATAGGAGACCCAGTACGGCGCGCTGATGATGACCTCGTCGCCGTCTTCCAGCGATGCGGTCAGCGCGCTGAAGATCACCTGCTTGGCGCCGCAGCCCACCACGATCTCGTCCGCGCCGTAGTCCAGGCCGAGGGTGCGGCCGAGCTTGGCGGCAATGGCGCGCCGTAGCGCGGGGGTTCCCAGCGTGCTGGTGTACTTGGTTTCGCCGCGGGCGATGGCTGCGTTGGCTGCGGCGCCGATATGCGCGGGCGTCGGCAGGTCGGGCTCGCCGATAGTGAAGTCGAGCACGTTCTGGCCCTGGGCGCGCAGCTCGTCGACCAGTGCCTTGGCGGCGATGCTGGGCGACGGCTTGATCAGCCCCATGCGGCTGCTGATGATGGAGGGATGCATTTGTGAAGGTCCTTGCGTTGGCGGTTGATCGAGGGCTTCAGGCAAGGCCATGGCGCCGGAGTGTGTCCTGCAGGCCGAGCAGTTCGACCATCGTCGCTCCGCTCTCCAGGCGCTCGCGGATGGCGGCTTCCTTGCGCTCGCGCTCTTCGCTGGCCGCGATCACTTGTTCGACTTCTTCCTGTGCCACGGCAACGACGCCGTCGCGGTCGCCCATGATGATGTCGCCCGGGCGCACGATCACGCCGCCGACTGTGACCGGCACATTGACCTTGCCAGGCTGGAATTTGTTGGTGCCCTTGATGCAAAGGCCGCGGCAGAACACGGGGAAGCCCATGTCGACAATCGCGCTCGCATCGCGCACCGCGCCGTCGATCACCAGCCCGGCGATGCCGATCTTCTGCGCCGCCAGCGTCAGCAGGTCGCCCCACGGGCCGGCATCGACAAAGCCCTTGGCGTCGATGACCAGCACGTCGCCGCGCTTCGCCTTGGTCAGGGCATAGTGGATCATCAGGTTGTCGCTGGGCCGGATATCAATGGTCAGGGCAGGGCCGGCCACGCGCATCGACGGATCCAGCGGGGCGATGCGGGGATCGACGGCGCCGCGCTGGCCCTGCGCCTCATGGATGGTGGCGGCGCCCAGGCGATTGAGCGTGTCGAGTTGCGATTGGGTGATTTCGGGCATGGTTGTCTCCGGGTAGTCGAGTGCGACCCTCCCTGCGGGAGGTGGCAGGTTTAATCGTCAGTGGGCGTTCAGTGAAAGCGTTCGAGTCGAAACGCCGAGAGTTCCAGCGGCGGCGGCGCGTCGCGGACCAGGTTCGACACGCACCGTGCGGTGATCGCCGAGGTCGTGAGGCCGCTATGGGCATGGCCGAAGGCATAGAACACGGACGGGGCGTGCCCGACGCGGCCGATCGCGGGCATGCCGTCCGGAAAGGACGGGCGCACGCCCATCCACGGCCTGGCGGCGGTGCCGCGAATGCCGGGCAGGTATGCGCGGGCAAGGCGGAGCAGCATGCTGGCGCGACGCATGTCCGGCTTTGCATCGGCATGAGCGAATTCGGCGGTGCCGGCCAGCCTCAGTCCCTCGTCCATCGGCGTTGCAGCGAAGAAGGGTTCGCCAAATACGATGGGGCGGTGCAGCGAGATGCCGGCGTCCGGCAACATCAGGTGATAGCCGCGCTCCGCCGCCAGCGGTACCCGGTAGCCGAGCTGTGCCAGCAATGGTCCCGACCGGTAGCCCGCTGCCACCACGACGCTCGCGGCGGAATGGGTTCCGGTTGCGGTGACCACTTCCGCGCGACCTGGAGCCGCCTGGCGGACAGCGCGCACTTCGTCGCGCAGGATCGCGCCGCCCAGCTCAACCAGCCGCCGGGCGTAGTGCTCACCCAGGCCCCGCGGGTCGCTGCAGCGCCCGGCGTACGGATAGAAGATGCCGCCGGCGATGTCCTGGCACAGCGCCGGCTCGAGTTCCCGAACGCCGGCGCTCGACACGCGCTCCGCGGCAAGGCCATAGCTGTTCCACACGGGCAGGGCGCGGCATTTCGCATCAAGGGCAGCATCGCTTCGGAACGCGACCAGTCCGCCGTCACGGCTGACAAGATGCTGCGCCGATGCCTCCCGCGTCAGTTCGTCGAAAGCCGCGATGGCCTGGCCCGTGAGCGCGGCCAGGTTCGACAGCACGACTTGGTACGGTTGCGGTCGCAGCGCTGCCACCGCGCGCCACGCCCACGGCAACAGCCGCGGCGCATAACGCGGCTGCACGACCAGCGGACCGTCCTTGTCGAGCAGCAGCCGTGGCAGCCTGCGCAGCAGGTCCGGTGTCGCCGGCGGAAAGATGTTCGCTTCCGACAGGTAGCCGGCATTGCCGGACGAAACTCCGGACATCGGCACGTTGTTGTCGATGACGGTGACCTGGTGGCCATCCATCCGCAGCCGCAAGGCGATCGACAGGCCGACGATCCCGGCGCCGACCACGATGGCAGAGCCCGGCGCGTTGTTGTGTTCCATGATCCGGTGCGTCCTCAATGCGAGCGCAGGTCAGACAGGAACGCGCGCGCCCGCGGATGCTGGGGCGAGGCAAAGAAGTCGACCGGCGACGCTTCCTCCAGAATCGCGCCCTTGTCCATGAACCAGACGCGGTCGGCGACTTCCCGCGCGAAGTTCATCTCGTGCGTGACGCAGACCATGGTCATGCCGTCCTTTGCCAGCCCCTTCATCACGTTCAGCACTTCGCCGACCATTTCCGGGTCGAGCGCGCTGGTCGGCTCGTCGAACAGCATCACCGGCGGGTCCATTGCCAGCGCCCGCGCAATCGCGACGCGCTGTTGCTGTCCCCCGGAGAGTTGCTGCGGGTAGGCCTCCGCCTTGTGTGCCAGGCCGACGCGATCGAGCAGCGACATGGCCTTGCTCTTTGCCTCGCTCTTGCTCTTCGCCGCGACCTTGACCGGCGCCAGGCAGACGTTGTCGAGCGCGGACAGGTGCGGGAACAGGTTGAACTGCTGGAACACGAACCCAACGTGGCTGCGGAACTTGTTCAGGTTCAGCGCCGGCGAGTGGATGTCCTGGTTGTCGAGCCGGATGGTGCCGTTCTGGATGTCTTCCAGGCGATTCACCGTGCGGATCAGCGTCGATTTGCCGGACCCCGAGGGGCCGCACACCACGACCACCTGGCCGCGGCCGACTTCAGCAGTCACGTCCACGAGGGCGTGATAGTCGCCATACCACTTATTGACTTTGGAGAACTGAATCATTTTGAATGCTCCGTGCGGGGGCGGTCTTGCCGCTGGTCTTTCCACTCCTCCTGCGCGTGACGCGACGCTCCAGGGCGTGCGCCAGCTGGGTCAGGCAGAAGCAGACAGCGAAATAGGTCAGGGCCAGGATCAGAAAGACTTCGAACGGCCGCGTCAGCAGGTTGGTGTTCACCTGGTTGGCGGAGAAGGTCAGCTCCTGCACGCTGATGACATAGCCGAGCGAGGTCTCCTTGATGGTCGACACGAACTGGCTGACGATGCTCGGGATCATGTTGTAGAGCGCCTGCGGCAGGATCACCTTCGTCATCGTTTGGGCATGGCTCAGCCCGAGCGCGCGGGCCGCTTCGGTCTGGCCGCGCGGCAGCGCCTCGATGCCGGCGCGGATCACTTCGGAGAGATAGGCCGCCTCGTAGATCACCAGCGTGCACAGCAGCGTGGTGAAGCCCGTCACGCTGTGGCCGAGCAGCAGCGGCACCAGGAAGTAGCTCCAGAAGATCAGCATCACCAGCGGCACGCCGCGGACGATGTAGACCAGTACCGTGGCGGGCACCCGGAACAGCTTCCAGGGCGAGACCCGCGCCACCGCCAGCAGGATGCTGATCGGGAACGAGAGCACCAGTCCCAGCACCGACAGCAGCAGCGTCAACGCCAGGCCGCCGAGCGGTCCGTTGGGATACTGGCCGAGCAGCAGCAGGTGCCAGTTGTCGCGAAGGATATCGATCATGGTTTATCTCGCCGGAATGCGCGTGCGTTGGGCCATCGCCGCGCCGATCGCCATCAGGCTTAGGGACACCGCCAGGTAGAACGCGGTGGCCAGCATGTAGGCCTCGAACGTGCGGAAGGTGTGGTTCTCGACTTCGCGCACGGCATAGGTCATCTCCGCCGCGCCCACCGCCATCGCCAGACTGGTGTTCTTGAACAGCAGCACGGTGTGGTTGATGAAGGGCGGCAGCGCGATGCGGAACGCCTGCGGCAGGATCACATAGCGCATCGACCCCAGGTAGCTCAGGCCGAGCGAACGCGAGGCTTCGTGCTGCCCGAACGGGATCGAACGCAGCCCGCTGCGGATGTCCTCCGAGAAGTAGGCGGCCATGCACAGGCCGATGGCGATGCTGGCGAAGATCATCTCGCCGCCGTTGGCGTTGGCCCAGTTCTGGGCCGCTTCGGGCAGCAGTGTTGGAATGCCGAAGTACCACAGCAGGATATGGACCAGCATCGGCACGTTCTGGTGGTAGGCGACGTACCCGGCCACGAAGCGTTCGGCGATGGGATTGCCGGATACGCGGACGGTGGCGAGCACGGTGCCCAGCACGAAGGCAAGCGTCCAGCTCGAGATCGTGAGCCAGGCGGTCAGCTGCAGGCCCTTGAGCAGCTGCTCGCCGTACGGCGCGGCAAGGATCGCAGTGAAGTTGAAGTGGGAAAGCATGGCTTGCTCCTGGAGCGGGGCCGATATCAACCGATACCGCCCCGCCTTTGTGTTCTCAGCCTTTGATCGGCTGGATGCGGAACTCCCGCTTCATCTGGAACAAGGTCTTGAGGCCCAGCCACTTGTCGAAGATCTGCTGCGCTTCGCCGGACTTCTCCATGTCGGCCAGTGCGGTGTTGACGGCCTTTTCCAGTGCCGGCTCGCCCTTCCTGATGCCCAGGCCCCAGGCTTCCTGCCCCAGGGCGGGGGTGATCACCTGGATGTTGCCGGACGGTCCCAGCTTGGCGATAAAGCGGCGCAGCATCGACTCCGACAGGCCGAAGCCGTCGACCTTGCCTTGCACCAGCGCCATGAATGCGGAGGGCGCGTCGTCATAGCTGACGAGCTGGGCCGAAGGCAGTACCTTTTGTACAAAGTTCTGCGTGCTCGATCCCTTGATCGTGCTGATCCGCTTGCCGGCGAGGTCATCGCGCTGCCTGAACGCGCCACTGGCCTTGACCGCCAGCTTCTGCTCGCTGACGAAGTAGCTGTCGGAGAAGGCAATCTGCTCGGCGCGCGCGGGCGTATGGCCGAGCACCGCGGCCAGCAGGTCCACGCGACCCTGGCTCAGCTCCGGGATGCGCGCTTCGAGCGATACCACTTTCAGCTCGGGCTTCACGCCCAGCGATTTGGCGATGGCCTTGCAGAAGTCGACGTCATAGCCGGCCAGTTCGCGGGTGGACGGGTCCTGGAAGCCGAACGGCTCCAGGTTGCTGAGCACGCCGCAGACCAGCGTGCCCCGGGACTTGATGTCGGTCAGCTGGTCGGCGTGGGCGGGGGCGGCCATTGCCGCGGCACAGGCCAGTACGGCCAAGCTGGCTTTGATGATGGGCTTCATGGTTTCTCCAGGGGGCAGTGTCTGTGCCGCCGACGCGGCATGGTCTTTCGTGGGTCTTCGTCGTCAGTGGCGCAGGTTCGGTTGCGCAACGTGAAAACGATTCTTGCAGATGGATATAATTAGTTAAAGCGACATTTTCAGGCGCTATCTCATTCAAAATTGTGACGGAACGATGGGGTTACCCCTAAGCCCATGACGACGCTCAAGCAACTGGAGGCCCTGGCTGCGATTGCGGACACGGGTTCGGTGGAGGCGGCAGCACGACGCCTCGGTGTGGTCCATTCGGCGGTGTCCCGGCACCTCCGCGACTTCGAAGGCGACTTCGGCTATCCGCTGCTGGACCGCGCCGGACGCACGGTGCGGCTCACGGTGGAAGGCGTGGAGGTGCTCAACCGGGCCAAGGCCGTGCTGATGCAGCGGGACCTGCTGCTGGAGCGGATCGCCAGCAAGGAGGTGCTGACCCGCAAGCTGCGCCTTGGCGTGACCGAGTTGACGGCGCTGACCTGGCTGCCAAGGTTGCTGGAGGCCATTCAGGCGGTGTATCCGCGCGTCACGATCGAGCCGGAAGTCGACTACAGCGTGCATTTGCGGGAGCGGCTGCAAGCCGGGCAGCTTGATCTCGCCATCCTGCCCGACGCATTTGCCGCCACCGGCTACGTGAAGGAGAAGCTGGCGGAGGTACAGAACGAGTGGTTCTGCACACCTGGCTTGCGACCCGGCACGGGCCGCATGCCCCTGTCCCGGATGAGCGAATACACCTTGCTCACGCAGGGCAACCTGTCGGGGTCCGGCATCCTGATCGGCGAATGGCTGCGACGACACGGCGTGGTGCCGCGCAATACCATCGCAAGCAACAGCCTGGTCGCGCTGGTCGGCATTGCCGCATCCGGGCTGGGCGTGGCGTACCTGCCACGCTCGGTGATTCGGAACTTGCTGGAGTCAGGCCAGCTGGTGGAACTGAACGTCACGCCAAAGCTGCCGCGAGTTCGCTACGTGACGATGATTCGTTCCGATGTGGCGATGCCGTTCCTGCGCAGTGTGGTAGAGCTCGCGCGTAGCACTTGCGACTTCGAGCATTCCTATCACGCACCCGTCAGGGACATCGAACGGTGAGAGAGGCTGCCGCATGATCACCATCAAGCAAGTGGAAGCGTTCTACTGGGTCGCGAAGCTGGGAACCGTGCAACGGGCGGCTTCCAAGCTGCACGTGACGCAATCGGCGGCAACCAAGCGCCTGCAGGAACTGGAGCGGATCTCGGCGGCGCCATTGTTCGACAGCTCAGGCAGGAAAGCCGCGCTGACACCGAAAGGGCAGGAACTGCTCGAGCTGTGCGAGAACTTCCTTGCGGCAACCGCGCGCCTGGAGGAGGTCAAGGCGTCCGCGAAGCACGTCGCACGCGTCCTGCACATCGGCATTACGGAACTCGTCGCGCTGACGTGGTTCCCGAGCCTGGTGCGACGGCTCAATGGCGTGTATCCGCAGGTCACGCTGCAGCCGGACGTCGACCTGTCTGCCTCGCTGCGCGACAAGGTGCTGGACGGACGACTGGATCTGGCGGTGCTGCCCGAAGCCTATATCGCGCCGGCCATGGCATCGGTCAGGCTGCAGTCCGTGCCGTTCGGGTGGATTTGTCCGAGCGGCGCATTCGATGGCAATGCGGTCGTCTCGTTGCAGGACCTCGCGGCACGGCCGCTGATCGAGCAGGACGCGGGCTCCGGCCTTACAGCGCTTTGCGAGACCTTGTTTGCGCAGGCTGGTATCCAGCCCCATCGCGTATCAGGAAGCAACAGCCTGGTCGCGCTCGCCGGGCTCGTAGAAGCCGGCATGGGGGTGAGCTGCGTGCCTTTGCACTTGTTCGAACAGGAGATCAGGCAGAAGCGCCTCCAGCACGTGCGCACCGACCCGCCTGCGCCGGGCATTGCTTACTTTGCCGTGTTTCTGAAGCAACATCAGGCGGCACTCGGTTATGCCGTTGCGGACATTGCCCGGCAGTGCTGCGATTTTGGTGCGAGGCACAGGCAGACAAGGCGCCGCGACGCGCCTTAGTGCGTCGCTCAGAAAATTCAGTATCGGAGAATCGGGCTGGACGCGGCTGGGGCCTGGTCTCGCAGCGCCTGCCTGCGTTCGGCCGGGCCGTATGACCCATTCGATAAATCCGGATTCCCTCCGGTGCAGCAATCCCGCACTCTAGTCTCCGTTTGATAAACCGACCGGCGCGACACCACAAGCACGCGCTGGCGACATGGAGACGGTGATATGCGCGTTCAAGCGGGTAAGGCCATGCTGGCCGGTATGAAGTGGATCACGGGCGGGGCGCTCGGACTGGCGTTTTCCGCGGGGGCGCTGGCGGCGGACGCGTATCCGTCGAAGCCCATTACGCTGGTGGTGCCGTTCTCAGCCGGCGGCCCGACCGATGTGGTGTCCAGGGCGCTTGGGCAGGCCATGTCGAAGGAGCTGGGGCAGAGCGTCGTCGTGGAAAACAAGCTCGGCGCCGGCGGCACGGTGGCGGCCGCCTTCGTGGCGCGGGCGCAGCCGGACGGCTACACCATCCTGATCCACCACAACGGCATGGCGACGGCGCCGGCGCTGTACAAGAAGCTCTCCTACAGCCCGCTGAAGGATTTCGAGTACATCGGGCAGGTGGCGGATGTGCCGATGACGCTGCTGGGCCGCAAGGACCTGCCGCCTGCCAACGCGGCGGAGCTGATCAAGTACGTGTCGCAGAACAAGGAGAAGGTCTCGCTGGCCAATGCCGGCCTTGGCGCGGTTTCGCAGCTATGCGGCCTGCTGTTCGAGGAGGCAGTCAACGTCAAGATGACTTCCGTTCCCTACCAGGGCACCGGCCCCGCGCTGACGGCGCTGCTGGGCGGGCAGGTGGATCTGTTGTGCGACCAGACCACGTCGACGCTGTCGCATATCAACGCCAACCGCGTCAAGCTGTATGGCGTGACGACACCGAGCCGTATCAAGGCGCTGCCCAATGCGCCCACGCTGCAGGAAGGCGGCCTGAAGGGCTTCTCGATGAAGGTCTGGCACGGAATCTATGCGCCCAAGGGCACGCCGCCCGCGGTCACCGCCCGGCTGACCAAGGCGCTGCAGCAGGCACTGAAGGATCCTGCCATCGCCAAGCGGCTTGACGACCTGGGTGCGGAGGTGGTGCCGGTAGACAAGCAGACGCCGGAGGGGCTGCGGACCTGGCTCAAGGCGGAAAGCGATAAGTGGCAGCCGTTGCTGAAAACGATGAAGGTGGAGGCCGACTGACATCCTGCAGCCGGTAGCGCGCCAACGCTTCCGTTCCGTTGGACCTGGAATGTACGCCGCGCGGCGATGGCTGCGCGGCGTACTTGCGTTTACGCGGCGCCTGCGGAGCCTGCTTCGGGTTAACACCGCAGTACAAGCCCCAGGCATGCCGCCCCTTGATAGCAGCAGCGGAATTTTCTATTTCACCGTCGCCACGGTTGCTCGCTACCATCGTTTCAAAGGGTGTTGACGCGCAATGCGCCACCCAACCAAAACTATCTATGTGGAAGGGACATGAAACGCTTGCTTGCTCAAGTGGGGATCGGTGCGCTCATTTCGTTCAGCGCGCACGCCCAGGCTGCTTATCCTGACCATCCCGTCCGAATGGTCGTAGGCTTCGCCGCCGGCGGCAGCACCGATGTGGTGGCGCGCATCGTGGCGAACAAGCTCGGCGCCTTGCTCGGGCAGTCGGTCGTGGTGGAAAACAAGGCGGGTGCCGGCGGCACCATTGCGACCGACGTGGTCGCCAAGAGCCCGGCGGATGGCTACACGCTGTTGTTCGGCACCAGTTCCCACGCCATCAACGCCACGCTTTACAAGAAGCTGCCGTATGACCCCGTCAATGCGCTGGTGCCGGTATCTGTGGTCGCGGGGGTGCCGATGGTGCTGGCGGTCAATCCTTCGGTGAAGGCGAACACGGCCAGGGAACTGGTCGAGGACATCAAGAAGAATCCTGGCAAGTACAGTTACGGTTCCGCAGGCAAGGGTAGCGCCGTCCATATGGCGGTCGAGTTGCTGCAGTTCCAGGAGCACCTGAAGCTCACCCATGTTCCGTTCCGTGGCGCCAGCCAGGCGATCCAGTCGGTGATTTCCGGCGACGTCCAGTTCATTACCGATGCAGTGTCGACAGCTGCGCCCATGATCCAGTCCGGTCGCCTGAAGGCGCTCGCGGTCACGACTGCCACGCGTTCCAGCGTGCTGCCGGACGTGCCGACGATGAAGGAAGCGGGCTACGCGAACTATGAAACGTCGCTGTGGAACATGGTGATGGTGCCAAAGGGCACGCCGGCCCCGGTCATTGAAAAGCTGAGCGCTGCCTTGCAGACGGCTGTCAAGGACCCTGAGGTGCGTCAGCGCATGGAAAAGATCGGCGTGCAGCCCATCGTCGATTCCACCCCGGACAAGGCGGCCAGGTTTGTCCAGGCTGAGACGCGCCGGTGGGCCGAGGTCATCAAGGCCGCCAACATCGAACTGGACTGACTCACCGACGCCGTCGCCGCGTCAGGCGCTGACCCATGTTGCCCCCGGCCATGCCCCGTCGAGCACCAGCCGCTTCATCAGCGCGACCAGTTCCGCGGAAACGAAGCCGGCCGCCGGTGTCAGCCGCCGCGTGGCAGCGTGCGCCAGCACGATGCGGCGCGAGAGGTTGGGCGAGACGATCGGCGCGCCGGCAAGGATGCCGTCCTCCATCTCCTCGGACACCGCGGAACTGGGCAGCACGGTGTGGCCGAAGCCCTTTGCCACCAGGTTCTTCTGCACGGCCAGGGAGTTGGTCTCGACCGCGATCGTGGGGCTGAAGCCGGCGACCGCGCAGGCATGCTCGACCACGCTGCGCAGCCCGTGCGGGGCGTTGGGCAGGATCAGCGGCAAGTCGCGGAAGCGCTCGACGGTTTGTTCCTCGCCTGGTGCAAGGGTGCCGGCCGGTCCCACCAGGTAGAGCTGTTCATCGAGCAGTGCTTCAACCTGCAGGCGGGGAGAGCTCTTGGTGTCGTAGAGCAGGGCGACTTCCACGTCGCCGGCCTCGAGCCACTGCAGCAGGTTTCCCGCGTAGCCGACGTTGAGGCGTACCACCAGTTGCGGATGCCTGGCCTTCACCGTGGCGACCAGCTCCGCTGCCAGCAGTTCGCAAGTGCTTGGGAGTAGCCCAATGACCGCAGTGCCTGAAATAGCGCCAGACGCCGGAGTGATCTCCGCCTTGGCCCGATCGAGTTCCTGCAGTGCCCTGCGGCCGTATTCGACCAGCGTGCGGCCGGCATCGGTCAGGACCATGCCATGGCGCTCGCGCTCGAACAGTTCGACGCCGAGCTCCTCCTCGAGCAGGCGCACGTGTCTGGAAACCGCCGGCTGCACGATACGCAGGAGCTCGGCTGCCTTGGTGGCGCTGCCGGTCTCGGCGATGGCTAACAGGGCGCGAAGCTGCTTGATGTCCATATCTCTTAGGCCCTTGGCCAGCATTCAACTTTGTGATTGCAGGCATCAATTAATTGTATTTCACCATGCAAGCTAGTCAACTCTATGATAGCAAACGTTGTCCCCCTTTCCTAACTTGCGACTATGACGACAAACAACTCTGAGCCCCTTGCCTGGCAAGAGGACATCTTCCAGGTCCTTAAACAGAACGGCGTGCGCCAGGTGGCCTACGTGCCCGACGCCGGCCACTCGCACGTCATCCGACGCGCCAAGGCCGACCCCGAAATCCGCGACGTGGTGCTGACCACCGAAGAAGAAGGCGTGGGCGTCGTCAGCGGCGCCTGGCTGGGCGGGGACCGCGCCGTGCTGCTGATGCAGAGCAGCGGCGTCGGCAACTGCGTGAACATGTTCTCGCTGCTGGAGAGCTGCCAGTTCCCGTTCTTCACCCTCGTGACCATGCGCGGCGAGTACGCCGAGTTCAATCCCTGGCAGAACCCGATGGGCCTGGCCACCCAGCGCGCGCTGGAGCTGATGGGCATCACGGTCTATCGCGTGAATTCGCCGGATGAAGCCGCCGAGCTGGTTGACGCTGGCCTGGTTTCCGCCTTCGATGCGGGCAACCGCGTTGCCGTTCTCCTGTCCCAGAGCCTTATCGGCCGCAAAAAGTGGATGCGCTGATCCTATGACTACCTCTACCTCCAAGCCCGGCATCGACCGCCGCAAGTTCGTTGCCGAACTGCTGAAGCAATTTCCTGACGCGCTCGTGGTATCGGGCCTCGGTTCGCCTTCATACGACGTGTTTGCCGCTGGCGACCGTCCCGGCAATTTCTACCTGTGGGGCGCGATGGGCGGCTCCACCTCGCTCGCCCTCGGCCTTGCCATCGCGCAACCGGAAAAGACCGTCATTGCCATCACCGGCGACGGCGAGCAGCTGATGGGCATTGGCAGCCTGGCAACCGCCGCCGCGCAGAAGCCGAAGAACCTGTCGATCGTGATCCTCGACAACGGCCATTTCGGCGAGACCGGGATGCAGCAAAGCCACACCAGCCTGGGCACCAACCTGGCCCAGGTGGCGAAGGCGGTCGGCGTGCCGACGACACTGGAAATCTCGGACATCCAGGAATTGGAAAAGCTGGCGCACGAGATCCGCAAGGGCGAGGGCATGACCGTGGCACAGGTCTACATCTCGACCGACGAGCCGCAGCGGGCACTGCCGCCGCGCGACGGCACCTTCGTCAAGAACCGCTTCCGCGAGCATCTCGGCTTCGCGCCGTTCTAGCCTGCCAACCCGAACCCGGAAAGCCCTGCGCCATGAAGCAGTATCAAATGTTCATCGACGGCACCTTCGTCAATGCGAGCGACGGTCGCTGGTTTGAAACCCAGAACCCCTACACCGGCAGGACCTGGGCCGAAGTGGCCCGCGGCAACGAAGCGGATGTCGACCGCGCTGTGCAGGCGGCCGACGCGGCGTTCCGCTCCGGCCAGTGGTCGGAGATGACGGCGACGCAGCGTGGCGCTTTGCTGCGCAAGCTCGGCGACCTGATTGCCCGGGACGCCGAGCGGCTGGCCGAGTTCGAGGTGCAGGACAACGGCAAGCTGCTGGCGGAGATGGGCGCGCAGCTCAAGTACCTGCCGCAGTGGTTCTATTACTTCGGGGGGCTGGCCGACAAGATCGAAGGCACGGTCATTCCGCTCGACAAGAAGGGCTACTTCAACTACACCCGGCGCGAGCCGCTGGGCGTGGTGGCGGCCATCACGCCGTGGAACTCGCCGCTGATGCTGCTGGCGTGGAAGATCGCGCCAGCTCTCGCCGCGGGATGTACCGTGGTGGTGAAGCCGTCGGAGTTCACCTCCGTGTCGGCGCTTGAGCTTGCGCTGCTGTTCGAGGAAGCAGGCTTTCCCGCGGGCGTCTTCAACGTCGTGACCGGGTTTGGCGCCGAGGTGGGCTCTCCGCTGGTGACGCATCCGCTGGTCAAGAAGGTGACCTTCACCGGATCGGACGCCACCGGGCGCGTGATCAACCAGCAGTGTGCGGCGCAGTTCAAGCACGTGAGTCTGGAGCTCGGCGGCAAGTCGCCGAACATCGTCTTCGACGATGCCAACCTGGATGACGCCGTCAATGGCGCCGTCTCCGGCATCTTCGCCGCGAGCGGCCAGACCTGTATCGCCGGTTCACGGCTGCTGCTGCAGGAAGATATCCACGATGTCTTTGTCGAGAAGCTGCTGGCGCTAGCCAGCACGGCAAAGCTGGGCAACCCGATGAATGCCTCCACGCAGGTGGGGCCCATCACCACGCCAGCTCAATACGAAAAGGTGCTGTCGTATATCAAGATCGCGCAGGACGAAGGCGCGGAACTGCTGCTCGGCGGCAAGCCGGCGTCCTGCGGCGAGGGATGGTTTGTCGAGCCGACCATCTTCGCCAAGGTCTCGCCGAAGATGCGAATCGCGCAGGAGGAGGTATTCGGGCCGGTGCTGTCCATCCTGAAGTTCCGGGACGAAGCCGAAGCCATTGCGATTGCCAACGACAGTTGCTATGGCCTTGGCGCCGGGGTCTGGACCTCGGATATCGGCCGCGCCTTCCGCATGTCGGAGAAGATCCAGGCGGGCACAGTCTGGGTGAACACCTATCGCGCCGTCAGCTTCATGTCGCCGTTCGGCGGCTACAAGGACTCGGGCCTCGGCCGGGAAAACGGTATCGCCGCGATCGAATCGTACCTGCAGACCAAGAGTGTGTGGATCAACACCGGGGCCGCCACCGGCAATCCATTCACTATCCGGTGAGTCGGTGCGGCTCGACGTGAAAAATATGTATAGAAATAAGGAGACATTAAATGAAACTGCCTATCTCTTTGATCGCGCTTTGCTCGTTGCTTTGCGCTAGCCCTATCCAGGCCCAATCCAAAGACACCTTGCAGAAGATCAAGGAGTCCGGCGTCATTGGCTTGGGTGCCAGAGACGCGTCCTTCCCGTTTTCATACAAGACGAGCGCGGACGCGAATCCGGTCGGGTTTTCGGCTGATCTGTGTTTAAAGGTGGTCGATGCAGTCAAGAAGAAACTGCAGATGCCGAACCTCAAAGTGCAGTACACGATCGTCACGCCAACCAACAGGATCCCGTTGCTGCAGAACGGCACGATCGATCTCGAGTGCAGTACCACCACAAATACCACTGCACGTGCCCAACAGGTGGAGTTCGCGCCTACCCATTTCGTCAGCAGCATTGCAGTCGCCGTCAAGAAGCAATCCGGAATCAGTTCCATGACGCAGCTCGAAGGCAAGACAGTTGCCACGGTCACCGGATCCACCACGATTCAGCTACTTCGTAGCTATCGGCGGACCGAGAAGAAGGACTTTCAGGAGTTGTACGGCAAGGACATTGCCGATGCGTTCCTGTTGCTTTCGTCTGGCCGTGCGAACGCAATGATCCTGGAAGATGTGCAGCTAGCCGGTTTGATCGCGACTTCGGCAAGTCCGAATGAATACAAGATACTCGACGAGAGACTCCGGGATGAGCCCTACGGCCTGATGTTTCGCAAGGACGATCCGGCCTTCAAGGAACTGGTCAATGACACCATCGGCGCCGTCATGAAGAGCGGAGAGATCAACGAGCTGTATGCAAAGTGGTTCTCGCGCCCGGTCCCTCCGTCGGGAGTCAGCCTGAATTTTCCAATGTCGAAAGCGCTGAAGGACACCTATAGCAATCCCAATAACCGCGGCATCTGAGAGCGAAACGACTGGTGTGCCGGCGGCGAAGCATGCCGCCGGGCGTCATCTGCAGGTGAGTTCGCAAATGGAGCGGAAGGAGACATCGTTGAGTAATTATTGGGATTGGCAGGTGTTTCTTCAGGACACCGGCGGAGGCGAGACGTATCTGGAGTGGATGCTGTCGGCGTGGGGATGGACACTTTCCGTTGCGCTGTGCTCGCTGGTTCTGGCGTTGCTGGTCGGTGCCATTGTGGGCGTGTTGCGTACCACCGGAAATCGTGCGGTAGTGGCGTTCGGCAATGTCTGGACCGAGGTATTCCGCAATATTCCGCTGCTGCTTCAGATCTTCCTCTGGTACCACGTCATTCCCGGGCTTATCCCGAGCCTGCGCGCGTTGCCTGGATTTTTCCTGGTGGTCATGGCGCTGGGACTTTATACCTCCTCTCGTGTCGCGGAGCAGGTAAAGGCGGGGATCCTGGCGTTGCCGCGAGGCCAGCGCCATGCGGGCCTGGCAATGGGATTCACCCCGGTCCAGACATATCGCTACGTCATCTTGCCGGTGGCGCTGAGAATCATCATTCCGCCGCTCACCAGTGAGTCGATGAGCATCATCAAGAACTCTTCGGTGGCATTCGCGGTGAGCATCGCCGAACTGACAATGTTCGCGATGCAGGCGCAGGAAGAGACCGCCCGCGGTATCGAGATCTACCTGGCGGTGACCGGCTTGTATTTCATCTCCGCCTTTGCCGTCAACCGCATTGCGCACATCATCGAGCGCAAGGTCCGTGTACCTGGCATGCCGGGGGCAGTCAAATGAACACTTTGGATTTCAGTTTCTTCAACTGGAGCGTCGTTTCGGGGTTCGTGCTGAAAGGGCTCTACTTTTCAGTGCAACTCACGCTGGTCGCAATGCTCGGTGGGATCGTACTCGGAACCATGCTCGCGTTGATGCGATTGTCCGGCAAGCGATGGCTGGAGGTGCCGGCGGCCGCTTACGTCAACACGCTCAGATCCGTGCCGCTGGTGATGGTGATCCTGTGGTTCTTCCTGCTGATACCCCTGCTGTTGAAGCGACCGCTTGGTGCAGAGCTGTCTGCGATCATCACCTTCACCGCATTCGAAGCGGCTTACTACTCGGAGATCATGCGGGCGGGCATTCAGAGTGTGCCACGGGGGCAGGTGTTTGCCGGATATGCGATGGGCATGACCTATGTGCAGACCATGCACCAGGTAGTTCTGCCGCAGGCCTTCCGCAACATGCTGCCTGTGCTGCTGACACAGACGATCGTGCTGTTTCAGGACACGAGCCTGGTTTATGCGATCGGTGCGCATGATCTGCTCAAAGGGTTCGAAGTGGTCGGAAAGAACCTCAATCGGCCGGTAGAAACCTACCTGATAGCGACGGTTGTCTACTTCGCTATCTGCCTTTCCCTGTCCATGCTCGTGAGAAGGCTGCAGAGAAAGGTGCAAATCATTCGCTGAGGAGACGCGTCATGATCAGTATCAACAACATTAGCAAATGGTACGGAAGCACACGAGTGCTGACGGACTGCACCACCGGGATCAGCAAGGGAGAGGTGGTCGTCGTATGCGGGCCGTCCGGCTCCGGAAAAAGTACGTTGATCAAGACGGTCAACGGCCTTGAACCGGTACAGAGCGGCGATATCGTCGTCAATGGCTCCTCCATTACCGATCCCAAAACCAACCTCCCCAGAGTTCGCTCCGGTGTAGGCATGGTCTTTCAGCACTTTGAGCTCTTCCCGCATCTCTCTGTGACCGAGAACCTGACGCTGGCCCAGGTGAAAGTCCTGGGCCGTGATCGCGCTGACGCGAAGTGCCGTGGCCTGAAGATGCTGGAACGTGTAGGGCTGCTTGCACACAAGGAAAAGTATCCGGGACAACTGTCGGGAGGGCAGCAGCAGCGCGTGGCGATTGCCCGGGCGCTGTCGATGGATCCGGCTGTCATGCTGTTTGACGAGCCAACTTCAGCGCTGGACCCGGAGATGGTAGGCGAAGTGCTGGACGTCATGGTGCAACTGGCGAATGAAGGCATGACCATGATGTGCGTGACCCACGAAATGGGCTTCGCCAGGAAGGTGAGCGACCGCGTGATCTTCATGGATGGCGGGAGGATCATCGAGGATTGTGCCACGGACGATTTCTTTGGCAACGCCGAAACGAGGTCGCCGCGCGCGAAGGATTTCCTTTCCAAGATCCTGCAGCACTAGTCCACTGATTCACTGAAATTGGTCGGTGCCTGCCATGTCATGCGGGCGCATCGCGTCGTTGCAAATGCTCGCAATAGCCGTGCTATTGCTGCGCTTTGCGCCTAGCGCTGCATCCCGCATGACATGTCCTTCACCTCCCATTTCAATGATTCAGTGGACTAGGCTGAGCTTGTCAGTGCACTTCACACCGAACGGAATGAAATGAAAAACTTCGACCTGGACGACATTCGTCGCGCCGCGGCGCGCATCAACCCTCATATTGTCCGGACGCCGCTGCTTAGCACGCCGATGCTTGACGAGGCGGCGGGCTGCAATCTGTTTGTCAAGGCGGAGCCGCTTCAGCTGACCGGCTCATTCAAGATCCGAGGGGCGCTGAACAAGCTACTTTCGCTTGATGCCGGACGCCTCGAACGCGGGGTGGTTACGTACTCGGCCGGCAATCACGGCCAGGGTGTTGCCGCGGCCGCCAGGTTGGTGGGTTGTCCCGCGGTAATCGTGCTGCCGCAAACGGCGCCTGCAATCAAGATCGATAGCTGTCGCTGGTGGGGCGCGGAAATCATACTGTACGACCCCCAGACCGAAGAACGCGAGGCCGTCGCGGACAAAATCATCGAGCAAAGGCGCATGACATTCGTTTCTCCCTTTGACGACTTTGATGTCATGGCCGGGCAAGGCACCGTTGGCCTGGAGATTTGTGAGCAATTCGAGGAGCGCGGCGTGTCGCTCGACGCGTTGCTCGTGAATTGCAGTGGCGGAGGGCTCTCGTCCGGGGTCATCACCGCCGTAACAGCGAAGTACCCGCAGGCTCAGTGTTTCATCGTGGAGCCCCAAGGCTTTGAGAAGATGGCGCATTCGCTGGTCAGCGGAAGTCCTGAGAGAAATACCTCGGTTCCAAAGACGGTCATGGATGCAATTTCCGGCCCGGTTGTGGGTACTAAACCACTGAGTGTGCTTCTTCGACACCGTCTCGCTGGCATCAGCGTCAATGACGAAGAGGCGCTGCGCGCAGTATCTGCTGCCTTTCGCCTGCTGAAACTTGTGGTCGAGCCCGGCGCGGCCGCGAGCCTGGCTGCAGTAATCGAGAAGAAGGTCGACCTGGCCGGTAAAAACGTGGCGATCGTTTGCTCAGGGGGGAACGTTGACCCGGCCATCTTTACCCGCGCGCTGGCCGGGCGACAGGAGGCCAGGGAGCGCTGCTAGAGGTGCATGGGTATGCTGCCACAGGCAGGCGACGCGTTACTTGCTTTCAGACAGTCCACCGGAGAGCTCTTGTATGACACCTGAAGAAAGACTTGCGGAACTAGGGTTCGAGATTCCAGCAGCCTTGCCGCCGAACGGTACCTATATTCCGTATCGATTGATTGGAAACACCCTCTACCTGTCGGGGCACGGCCCTCGGTTACCGGATAACACGTACCGGTTGGGGCGTCTCGATTCCGACGAGCAGGTGCCTGCCGGGTATGCCGACGCTCAACTTGCAGCGCTGAACATGCTTGCAACGATAAAGCTTGCCGTTGGCGAGCTAAGTCGCGTCGAAGCAGTGGTCAAGCTATTGGGCATGGTGCATGCGAGCACAACGTTCCGCCGCCACACCAAGGTCATTGACGGTTGCTCGGACATTCTCGTCAACGTATTTGGGGAAAAGGGAAGGCATACTCGCTCGGCCGTGGGCGTGAGCTCGTTACCTCATGGCATGACGGTGGAGATTGAAGCCATCCTCGTCATCAGAGATTGAGTCCAGCCGGGCTGCCGCCCGCCGCCTGCGCCACTTCGATCAGTTCATCGATCAACGCCTTGGCACACCCAGGCAGCCCTTCCAGTTCCCGCACGATCACCGCCCGCTCCCGGATCGCCCACGGCTCGTGAAGTTCGATGATTTCGATCTTCATCGTCTGCTTGTGACGCAACGCCGCGGACAGCGGGACCACGCCAATGCCGACGCCGGCCTCGATCATCCGGCACATGGCTTCAAAGCTCCGGATCTGGATGCGGATCTGGAGCTTGCGCCGCTGGTCGCGGACAAGTTCGGTCAGAAACGCGTGCAGGGTGCTGCCTTCATGCAGGCTGACATGCTCGTAGTCGAGCGTGTCGTTAAAGGAGAGTTCTGGCTTCTGGGTCAGGGGATGGCCGACCGGTGTGGCCAGTACCAGCTTGTCCGTACTGAAATGGATGACCTCCAGCCCTTCCGAATTCAGCGGCCCGGAGATGATGCCGAGATCCGCGCTCCCGTCCAATACCCCGCGGATGATGTCCCGCGTCAGGCGTTCCTGCAGGTCGACGGTGACGGCAGGCCGCTCTGCCATGAAGCGCGCCAGGACCTCGGGCATGAACTCCGTGACGGCGGTGGTGTTTGCAAAGATGCGGATATGGCCGACCGTGTCCTTGGAATACTCCTCGAACTCGCTTTTGACATGCTCGAACTGGCGCTCGATCACGCGGGTATGCCGCAGCAGGCGTTCGCCGGCGGGGGTCAGGGCGAGGCCTTTGCTCTCCCGATAGAAGAGGCGGGTACCTAGCTGGTCTTCCAGCGCCTTTAGTCGTGCGCTGGCCGCGGCCGGAGACAAAAATGCCTTTTTCGCCCCGCGCGACAGGTTTTCCTCCTCGGCGATGCGAGCAAACAGCCTGAGGTCGGCATAGTCAAAATGCATATGTGCTCCTTGCCTCAACTGTATCAAGGCGCCACATATGTCGCAAACCAGGTCATGGCGGTCCCGAACGCCCGTGCTTTCGCCGCAGACGAATGGCCGCTTCGAGAAAACGAGATTTACCGACTCTCCAAGCGCTGAGAGACTTACTGCAAGCGAAGTCGCCTCGCGCACCGAATCCCAGTCGTTTGTTCCTGCCAAGGCAGTTCGAACGCTACCTTTCTCGAAAAAGGCTGTTATGCGTCCCCTCGATGGCATTACCGTGGTTTCTCTGGAGCATGCAATCGCTGCGCCGTTCTGTACCCGCCAGCTCGCCGACCTGGGCGCGCGCGTGATCAAGATCGAACGGCCCAAGGTTGGCGACTTTGCCCGCGGCTATGACGAGCGGGTGGACGGCATGTCGTCGCATTTCGCCTGGACCAACCGCTCCAAGGAGAGCCTGGCCCTGGACCTGAAACACCAGGAAGCGCCGGCAATCCTGCAGAAGATCCTCGACAAGGCGGACGTGCTGGTCCAGAACCTGGCGCCGGGCGCCGCCGACCGGCTCGGCCTGTCCTACGAAGCGCTTTCCCAGCGCTATCCCGGCATCGTCGTCTGCGATATCTCCGGCTACGGCAACGACGGCCCGTACCGGGACAAGAAGGCCTATGACCTGCTGATCCAGGCCGAGTCGGGCTTCGTCTCCATCACCGGCACGCCGGAGAGCCCGTCCAAGGCAGGCTGCTCGATCGCGGACATCGCCGCCGGCATGTACGCGTACACCAATATCCTGGCGGCCCTGCTGCAGCGCGGCAAGACGGGCAAGGGCGCCCATATCGACGTATCGATGCTGGAAAGCATGGTCGAGTGGATGAGCTACCCCCTCTACTACGCCTTCGACGGCGCCACGCCGCCGCCGCGCGCCGGCGCCTCGCATGCGACCATCTTCCCCTATGGCCCGTTCACGGCCGGCGACGGCAAGACCATCGTCCTCGGCCTGCAGAACGAGCGCGAGTGGGAAGCCTTCTGCCGGGTCGTGCTGGAACGGCCGGAGCTCGCCACCGACGCGCGCTTCGTCACCAACTCCCTGCGCGCCAGGAGCCGCGACGAGCTGACGCAGGTCATCACCGACGTCTTCTCCGCACTGACCATCGACCAGGTGGTCGAGCGGCTGGAGCGCGCCCAGATCGCCAACGCCCGCATGAACGATATGCGCGATGTCTGGAACCACCCGCAGCTCAAGGCACGCGAGCGGTGGACGTCGGTTTCATCGCCGGTGGGTGTGATTCCGGCACTGTTGCCGCCCGGCCTGCCGAATGCCTTCGAGCCGCGCATGGACGCCATCCCGGCCCTGGGCGAACACAGCGAAGGCATCCTGCGCGAAC
Source organism: Cupriavidus sp. CP313 (assembly GCF_054072015.1). Lineage (NCBI taxonomy): Bacteria > Pseudomonadati > Pseudomonadota > Betaproteobacteria > Burkholderiales > Burkholderiaceae > Cupriavidus > Cupriavidus sp. CP313. Next base: position 129,734 of record NZ_JBSVZB010000006.1, read on the forward strand.
TTGGCTACACCGCCGAGGACGTGTCGCGCCTGCACACCGAAGGCGCCATCTGATCCGCCGGCCGGACCGCGGCCGTTCCTTGTTCCTGCCTCTTCGCGGCCACTTGCAGGCAGGGAGGCGCTCGCCCATCTGCCAGACAGTGCTCCCATGACCACCACCGCCATCACCCGTTCCTACCTCTTTGTTCCCGCCAACCGGCCGGAGCGTTTTGCCAAGGCCCATGCATCGGGCGCCGATCGCGTCATCCTGGACCTGGAGGATGCCGTTTCCCAGGGCGACAAGGACCGCGCCAGGCAACTGCTGGCGGACTACCTGGCCGCAGGCGGCACTGGCCTGGTCCGCATCAACGCCACGCAGACGCGCTGGTTCGAGGATGACGTGCGCGCATGTCTGAAGGCGGGCGTTCAGGGCATCGTGCTGCCCAAGGCGGAGAGCGCGGCGCAAATCGCCGAGGTCGTGCGACACCTGCCACCGGAGGTCAAAGTGCTGCCGCTGATCGAGACTGCCGCCGGCATGACCAACGTGGCAGAAATTGCCGCAGCGCCTGGCGTCGAGCGCCTGATCTTCGGCACCGTGGATTTCCGCACGGAGCTGGGTATCGAAGGGGACGACCAGGAACTGCTCTTCTTCCGCTCCATGCTGGTCCTGGCCTCCCGGGCCGCGGGCATTGCCGCGCCGGTGGACGGGGTGACAGTCTCCATCTCCGATGTGGATGAACTGCGCGCTGCCAGCACCCGTGGCCGCCGGCTGGGATTCGGCGCAAAGCTCTGCATCCATCCGGCGCAGGTAGCGGAGGTCAACGCGGCATACCGGCCTACCGAAGCACAACTGGCGTGGGCGCAGCGGGTCATCGATGGTGCAAAGTCGAGCCCCGGTGCGTTCCAGCTGGATGGAGAAATGGTAGACGCGCCCGTGATCGCACGTGCTGCGGACCTGCTGAGGCAGGCGGGCCGCCTCACCTCCTGACAGGCGCGAACGCAATCCAAAATTCCTGGGTTTCCACAAGCAAGATGAAGAAAATCCGCAGTCTCCTGATCGCCAACCGGGGCGAGATCGCCATTCGCGTGATGCGCGCCGCCAGCGAGCTTGGCATCCGCACCGTCGCCATCTATTCCTACCAGGACCGTTTCGCCCAGCATCGCTTCAAGGCTGACGAGAGCTACCTGGTCGGCCAGGGCAAGAAGCCCGTCGACGCCTATCTCGATATCGAGGATATCCTGCGCGTGGCCAAGGGGGCGGGCGTGGATGCCATCCATCCGGGCTACGGCTTCCTCTCCGAGAATCCGGACTTCGCCGAGCGCTGCGCGCAGGAGGGCATCGCGTTTATCGGCCCGAAGCCAGAGGTGATGCGCGAGCTGGGCAACAAGGTTGCCGCACGGGAACTGGCGCAGCGGGTGGGTGTGCCGGTGGTGCCCGCCACTGGCGCGCTCCCCGATGACCTGGAGCAGGCCCGCAAGCTGGCGGCGGAGGTCGGCTATCCGCTGATGCTGAAGGCGAGCTGGGGCGGCGGCGGCCGCGGCATGCGCGCCATCCACAAGGAGGCCGACCTGGCGGACGCCATTCGCGGCGCGGCGCGAAGCCAGGGCCGCCTTCGGCAACGACGAGGTCTATCTCGAGAAGTTCATTGCGCGGGCCAAGCATGTCGAGGTGCAGATTCTTGGCGACACCCACGGCAATATCGTCCATCTGTTCGAGCGCGATTGCTCGGTGCAGCGGCGCAACCAGAAGGTGGTCGAGCGGGCACCGGCCCCGTACCTGGACGATGCCAGGCGCCAGGCGCTGTGCGGGGAAGCGCTCAAGCTTGCGAGAGCCGTCTCGTACACGCATGCGGGTACGGTCGAATTCCTGATGGACGCCGACACGGAGGCCTTCTACTTCATCGAAGTCAATCCCCGCGTCCAGGTCGAGCACACGGTGACCGAGGAAGTCACCGGGGTCGATATCGTGAAGGCGCAGATCCGCATCACGGAAGGCGCCCGGATCGGGGACGCCGCTTCGTCCGTGCCGCGCCAGGAAGAGATCAGGCTGCGCGGGCACGCCGTCCAGTGCCGCGTGACCACCGAAGATCCGGAGAACGGCTTCTCGCCCGACCACGGCAAGGTGACCGCATATCGCAGCGCCGCCGGTTTCGGCATCCGGCTCGACGCCGGCACCGCCTATACCGGGGCCGTGGTGACGCCTTACTACGACTCGTTGCTGGTCAAGGTGACCTGCAAGGGGCGCGATGCCGACGAGGCCAACGAGCGCATGAGCCGCGCGCTGCGCGAGTTCCGCGTTCGCGGCGTGGCCACCAACCTGGCCTTCCTCGAGAACGTGATCGAACACGAGGCATTCCGCTCGGGCCGCTGTACCACGCGCTTTATCGACAACACGCCCGAGCTGTTCAATTTCCGCCAGCGCCGCGACCGGGCGACCAAGCTGCTGAACTTCATTGCCGACGTCAATGTCAACGGCAACCCGGACGTCAAGGGACGCGCCGCGCCCTCCAGGATTGTGCTGTCGCATCCGCTGCCTGCTACCGATCCCGCCGGCGCGGTTCCGGAAGGGACGCGCACGCTGCTATCCTGCATCGGCCCACGGGCGTTTGCCGAGTGGATGAAGGCGAGCAAGGCCGTCCTGCTGACCGACACCACTATGCGCGACGCCCACCAGTCGCTGCTGGCGACCCGGATGCGGACCGGCGACATGACTGCCATTGCCCCATACTACGCGCGGCAGTTGCCAGGGCTGTTCTCGATGGAGTGCTGGGGCGGCGCGACCTTTGATGTGGCCATGCGCTTCCTGAAGGAGGACCCGTGGCAGAGGCTGGAAGCACTGCGCGAGGCCGTCCCCAATATCCTGTTCCAGATGCTGCTGCGGGGCTCCAATGCTGTCGGCTATACGAACTACGCGGACAACGTGGTCCAGTACTTCGTCAAGCGGGCTGCCGCCAGCGGGGTTGACCTGTTCCGCGTATTCGACTCCTTCAACTGGGTCGAGAACATGCGCGTGGCGATCGATGCGGTGCTCGACACCGGGGCGTTGTGCGAGGGCACCATCTGCTATACGGGGGACCTGTTTGACCGCTCGCGCGCCAAGTACGACATCCGCTACTACGTCGAGCTGGCCAAGGCGCTCGAAAAGGCTGGCGTCCACATCCTCGGCCTGAAGGACATGGCCGGCGTATGCCGCCCGCAGGCAGTCCATGCGTTGGTGAAGGCGTTGAAGGAGGAGGTCGGCTTGCCGGTCCACTTCCATACGCACGACACCAGCGGCGCTTCGGTGGCATCGGTGCTGGCGGCGGTCGACGCCGGCGTCGACGCCGTGGATGGTGCCATGGACTCGATGAGCGGGCTTACTTCGCAGCCAAGCCTCGGCGCCATCTGCGCGGCGCTCGAGCATAGCGCTCGCAAGCCCGCGCTCGGCTACCGTGACCTGCAGCCGTTCTGCACCTACTGGGAGTCCGTGCGCAGGAACTACGAACCTTTCGAGGCGGATATGCGCGCCGGCACGTCGGACGTCTACCGCCATGAAATGCCGGGCGGCCAGTACACCAACCTGCGCGAGCAGGCGCGCTCGCTCGGGCTGGCGGCGCAATGGCCGGAGGTCGCACAGGCCTACGCCGACGTCAATGTGATGTTCGGCGACATCGTCAAGGTCACGCCGTCGTCCAAGGTCGTGGGCGACATGGCGCTGCACCTGGTCGCCAACAAGCTGTCGACCGCCGATATCCTCGACCCGGCCAAGGAGGTCTCGGTACCGGACTCCGTCATCTCGATGTGCCGCGGCGAGATGGGCTATCCGGCCGATGGCTTTCCCGAAGCGCTGCAGAAGAAGCTGCTGCGCGGCGCCGCGCCGATCGAGGGCAGGGCCGGTGCACATATTCCGGCGGTCGACCTGGAAGCGGCCCGCAAGCAGGCCGAAGGTGAGGTTGGCCGGTCACTGTCCGACAACGACCTTGCCTCCTGGCTGATGTATCCGAAGGTCTTCAGGGACTTCTGTGCCAACCAGGAGCAGTACGGCGATGTCTCCATCCTGCCGACGCCCGTGTTCTTCTATGGCCTGGAAGCTGGCCAGGAGATCGCGGTCGAACTGGAGAAGGGCAAGACGCTGTACGTGGGGCTGAACGCCCAGGCGGAAGCGGATGCGCAGGGTGGCGTGCGTATGTACTTCGACGTCAACGGCCAGCCGCGTCCGATCCGCGCCTTGAAGCGCGAGGAGGGCAAGGCTGCCCAGGCTGAGCGAATGGCGAACCCGGATGACCCGATGCAGGTGGCCTCGCCGATGCAGGGCAGCGTGATTTCGGTGAGCGTCAGTCCGGGACAGACTGTCGCCAAGGGCGACACGCTGGCAGCCATCGAGGCGATGAAGATGGAGACCAGCGTCATCGCTGAGGCCGGCGGCACCGTGAAGAGCATCCTGGTCCAGCCCGGTACGCTGGTTCGGGCCGGCCAGTTGCTGATCGAGCTGCAATAGGCCGTAGCGGCCTACAGGCTGTCTTCCCGCAGGCGCGAAACCGTCTGCAGGGAGACGCCGAACCAGTCGTAGAAGGACGCCTCCAGGTCCCGGCTGTCTGCCCAGCCAACGCGGGCTTTCAGGTCCGCCACGGACAGGTTCGACTGGATCGACTCGAACAGCGCCCGCATCAACCGCTGCGTCCGGCAGATCTGGGTAAAGGCAGCCCCTTGCCGGAACAGCGCGGTGCGGATCCGGTCCGGTGTGGTCTGGAGCGCACTGGCCATCACCCGCGCATTCCACTCCTGCTGCGGGTGGTGAAACACTGTCCCGGAGATCAGTTCGCGCAGGTACTCAACCTTGGGGGCAGTCGCCCCGACCTTCATGACGGTGCGCAGATCCACCGCGGCGTCGTCCAGCACGAGGTCACAGGCGCTTGGGCTGAACAGGCTGCCCGCCAGGTGCAGGTCGATGGACGCGAACGCCGGGATGCTGACGGTCTGGCCTTCGCGCAGGGTGCGTGAGAAGCCGCGCGCGGCGAGGATGTGCTGTCCGCGGGACGCGGTAATCCGCAACGGGAAGGCCGGGATGAGCCGATGCAGGGACACACGGCTGCGGCAACGAATCTGGACTTGCATTGGAAGCAGTTCAACACTCTGTCATGCCCAGATGCTCGCTGCACTTCGGTCCTACGTAAATCCGTTTCTTCCGAACAGTGCATTCGGGTATCCCACAAGCCCATGCTTTCTGTCGAAGCGAATGGCTCGTTCCGAACTTTCGAATTGGAGGCAGCGGCGGCACCGTGCATAGTGGAGGCCAGGCAATCAGACCACAGAGAGACGTGATGGACGTTGTGAAGTTGAAAGAATGGGTTGGGAAGACGACCGAAGGCCAGGACGAGGTCACGGCGTTTCCCGTCAAGGCACTCGCGGCGACGCTCGACTACGATGACCCGGCGCCCGTTCGCGGCGACGCGATTGCACCGCTCTGGCACTGGCTCTATTTCCTGCCGCTGCACCGGCAATCCGAGATTGGTTCCGATGGCCATGCAAGCCGCGGCGGTTTCCTGCCGCCGGTGCCGCTGCCGCGCCGCATGTGGGCCGGCGGCCGCCTGTGGTTCCACCAGCCGCTGCGCATCGGCGATGCCGCCTCCAAGGTGTCGCGCATCCTCGATGTCAGCGCCAAGAGCGGACGCAGCGGCTCGCTCGCCTTTGTGACGGTCGAGCACAAGTACTACGGCGGCAACGGACTGGCGGTTACCGAAGAACACGACATCGTCTACCGCGAGAGCGCATCGCCGAACGCGCCCGCACCGGAACCGGTTCCGGCGCCGCAGGGCGAAGAATGGGTGCGCGAGGTGGCCACGGATCCGGTCCTGCTATTCCGCTTCTCCGCGCTGACCTTCAACGGCCATCGCATCCATTACGACAAGCAGTATGTGACCGCGGTCGAGCACTATCCGGACCTGATCGTCCACGGCCCGCTGCAGGCGATGCTGCTGCTCGAGCTGGTGCGCAAGAACCTGCCGGATGCAGTGGTCAAGAGCTTCTCGTTCCGGGGCGTGCGGCCGACCTTCGTGCCCCAGCGCATTTTTGTCTGCGGCAAGCGCAGCGAAGACGGCAAGACCGTCGAGCTGTGGATCCGCCATGAAGACGGCGCCCTCGCGATGAGCGCGACCGCTGAACTGAACTAACCCCAAAAGTTGTTGGAGACCAGGCTGTGCAGAACAGAATTGATGAATACCAGGAAATCCGTGAAGCCGTGCGCGATCTGTGCGGCCAGTTCTCGTCGGAGTACTTCCGCAAGATCGACGAGGTACGTGGCTACCCTGAAGAGTTCGTGAATGCGTTGACCGCAGCGGGCTGGCTGGCAGCGCTGATCCCGGAGGAGTATGGCGGCTCGGGCCTGGGCCTGACCCAGGCGTCCGTGATCATGGAGGAAATCAACCGTGCCGGCGGCAATTCGGGCGCCTGCCACGGCCAGATGTACAACATGGGCACGCTGCTGCGCCATGGCTCGGCCGAACAGAAGAAGCTGTACCTGCCCAAGATCGCCAGCGGCGAACTGCGCCTGCAATCGATGGCCGTGACCGAGCCGACCACCGGCACCGACACGACCAAGATCAAGACCACCGCCGTGCGCAAGGGCGACAAATATGTCGTCAACGGCCAGAAGGTGTGGATCTCGCGCGTCCAGCATTCCGACCTGATGATCCTGCTGGCCCGCACCACGCCGCTGGCCGAGTGCAAGAAGAAATCCGAAGGCATGTCGATCTTCCTGGTCGACCTGCGCGAGGCCATCGGCAAGGGCCTGACGGTCCAGCCGATCATCAACATGGTCAACCATGAGACCAATGAGCTGTTCTTCGACAACCTGGAAATCCCGGCGGAGAACCTGATCGGCGAGGAAGGCAAGGGCTTCAAGTACATCCTCGATGGCCTGAACGCCGAGCGCACGCTGATCGCCGCAGAGTGCATCGGCGACGGCTACTGGTTTATCGACAAGGTGACCAAGTACGTCAACGAGCGCATCGTCTTCGGCCGGCCGATCGGCCAGAACCAGGGCGTGCAGTTCCCCATCGCCAAGGCCTTCATCAACGTGGAAGCGGCCAACCTGATGCGGTTCAAGGCGGCGAAGCTGTTCGACGCGCACCAGCCCTGCGGCGCCGAAGCCAACATGGCGAAGCTGCTGGCGGCGGACGCATCGTGGGAAGCGGCCAATGCCTGCCTGCAGTATCACGGCGGCTTCGGCTTCGCGGCGGAGTACGACGTCGAGCGCAAGTTCCGTGAGACCCGCCTCTACCAGGTGGCGCCGATCTCTACGAACCTGATTCTTTCCTACGTCGGCGAGCACATCCTGGGGATGCCGCGCTCGTTCTGAGGGTTGGCTTCCGTGGTCTCCTGAACCTTGCGACCCGCCTTCGAGCGGGTCATTTTTTTTGCGGGCGGTCAGTTCGGCGTCAGCAGCTTTTCCATGAACGCCCGCCGCTCCGCCTTATGCTCGGCGGTACCCGGGCGCGAAAGCAGGGGCCATGCGGGGCGCAGGCCCACCACGCTCAGTTCTCTTGCCACGGCATCGCCTTCCACAGCTGACGGAAGCCCGCCTCGCCGCGCTCCAGCTCCGCGCTGTAGGCCGCCGGCGCGAGGTAGCGCAGCGGGGCATACATCGCCTCGGCCTGCTGGCGGAACTGCGGATCGGCGACCACGCGCGCCATGGCATCCACCAGTTTCTTCCTGACCGGCTCAGGCAGCCCCTTGGGCGCCGCCAGGCCGCGCAGCGAGGCCAGCTCGATGTCGAACCCCTGCTCGCGGAAGGTGGGCACGTTCGGAGCGAGCGCTGCCCGTGTCTCACCCATCTGGCCGATGAACTTGATCGGCGAGCCACCCTTCTGGTACTGCAGCGCCTCGCCCACGTTGATCGCGCCGATGCTGAGCTGCTGACCTACCAGCGCCGCGCGGACGTCGCCGGCGCCCTTGTAGCCGACATGGGTGAGCTTGACGCCCGCTGCTTTCTGGAACAGCAGCATGGCGAGGTGGTCGTCCGAGCCGACGCCGGTGGTGCCGACCGACACCTCTCCCGGATGCGCCTTGGCATGGCGCACCAGCGCCGCCAGCGAGTCGATGCGGTCGTTGTTGTGCACGGTGAAGGCGCCCGGATCGTCGACCAGGTTGCCGATCAGGTCGAAGCTGCGCCAGGTGAAGGCGGTCTTGCGCTCGATCGGAATGGTCAGCAGGTTCGGCGTATTGATAAAGCCGATGGTGTAGCCGTCCGGTGCGGCCCGCGCCAGTTCGGCAAAGCCGATGGCACCGCCCGCGCCGGGCTTGTTCTGTACCACCACGGTGGCGCCGCCGAGCTGCTTCTCGAGGTGCCGGGCCAGCAGCCGCGCCACCAGGTCGGTACCGCCGCCGGGACCGTAGGCCACGATCATCTGGATCGGGCGGTTGGGATAGGCCGCCTCTGCCTGAGCGCCGGTCGCGGCGGCGAGGCCGCAGGCCAGTGCAAGCGCGCCGGCGAGGCGAAGGGGAAAGCGCCGGCGCCGTTGGTCTGGGGTCGTGTGCATGGTTGGTGTCTCCTCGCCGGTCGCTTGTGCCGGCCTCTTATGAATGAAGAATAGATCGCGGACTTGCGGGCTAAGGTGCGACTGATGGCTCGGCGGCCTGCATCGCTGCCGCGATGCGCTGTCGCGCACGTGGCCAGACTTCGGGGTTCACCAGCCGCTCGGGCTGCGCGCCGCTGGCCAGCAGTGTGATGATCTGGGTCGCGGCCAGCTCTGCGTTCCTGCGCCGTGCCTCGTGCGTGACACCGGCGGTGTGAAAGGTGGCGACGACGTTGTCCAGTGCGAGCAACGGGTTCTCGCGCGGCGGCGGTTCCTGCTCCCACACATCCAGGCCAGCCCCGGCAAGCTGGCCGGTGGCCAGCGCCGCATGCAGCGCGTTCTCATCGTGGATGCCGCCGCGCGCGGTGCTGACGAAGATGCTGCCCGGCCGCATTGCGGCAAAGGCCGCGGCATCCATCATGCGCAGCGTGGTGGCGTCGCGCGGGCAATGCAACGACACCACGTCGGCCCGGCGCAGCAATTCCTCGAAGGACACCGCCTGTGCGCCGCGTGCGGCCATTTCCGCCACATCCAGGGCCGGATCGCAGCCGATCACGTGCATGCCAAAGGCGCGGCCAAGCGCGGCGACGCGGCGGCCAGCGTGGCCCACGCCGACCAGGCCGAGCGTGCGGCCGCGCAGTTCGTGGCCCATGAGGTCCTCACGGCTTTCGCAGTGGTGCGCGCGCAGGCGGCGGTCGGATTCGGCGATGCGGCGCTGTACCGCCAGCATCAGGCCCAGTGTCATCTCCGCCACCGAGTCGGCATTGCCGCCGGCCTGGTTGAGCACCGCGACGCCGGCGTCGGTGCAGGCATTGATGTCGATGGTGTCGCAGCCGGAGCCGCTGGATGACACCGCCAGCAGGTTGGGGCAGCGCGCCAGCAGCGCGGCGTCGGCAAACCAGTGGCGCGGGATCTCGTCCTTGGCGGCCGAGATCTGGTAGACATGGGCGCGGCACAGCTGGTCCCAGGCGGCTGCGTCGGCGCCTTCGCGGGCGCAGGTGTGCAGGGTCAGGCCAGGCGTGGCCTTGATGATGCTGTCGAAGGCCGGGTCGAGCCAGTGGTCGAAACGGACCACCGTGCCGGCGGCAGGCAGCGGCAGGTCGGGCGCGTTCATACGACCACCCCCTTCTCGCGCAGCGTGCGCTCGACCCAGCTGCGATCGGCGCGGCCTTGCGCGATCGACTCCAGCACCGCTGCTTCGGTGCGCTGTACGTTCTCCACGCGCGCGGCGATTTCCTCCGCGTCTTCGGCCGCAACGACCAGCAGGCCATCGCCATCGCCCAGCACCAGGTCGCCAGGACGTACGACCATGCCGTCGATGCAGATGGGCACATGCAGTTCGCCGGGGCCATCCTTGTAAGGACCGCGGTGCGATACCCCGCGCGCATACACGGGCAGCGGCTCCTTGCCGATCGTATCGCTGTCGCGGATCAGCCCGTCGATCACAAAGCCCGCCGCGCCGCGCGCGATCGCCAGCGCCAGCATGATCTCGCCGATGATGGCATTCGGACCGGCGCCGCCGGCATCGACGACGATCACATCGCCGGGGCCGCAGAGGTCGAGGGCCTTGTGAACCATCAGGTTGTCGCCAGGTCGGGTGCGCACCGTGAGGGCGCGGCCGGCCATGACGCCATCACGCCGGTGATAGGGGCGCAGCTGCGTGGTGCCGACGGTGCGGCTCATTGCGTCGCTGACATTGGCCACGGGGAAGCCGCGGTAGCGTTCCAGCAGCGCGTTGCTGACGGTCGGCGCCGGCTGGGCGTGGATGCGGAAACCGTGAAGCGTGCTCATCGATAACTCTCCGGGTGAGGGGGCATGTGGGGTGAGGCGGCAGGTCGGATGCAGGCAGGGCCGATGTCTGCCAGCCGGGTCAGGCCGAGCATCGCCATATCGCGCGAGATCTCGGCCTGCAACAAGTCGATGGCGTGCGTCACGCCGGGGGTGGATCCGACCGTCGCCGCATAGGCGAAGGGCCGGCCGACAAAGACGCAACGCGCGCCGAGCGCGAGCGCCTTGATCACGTCCGTGCCGCGGCGTACGCCGCTGTCGAGCATCACTGGCAGGTCGGGCACGGCGTCAACGATCTCAGGCAGGACTCGCAGCGGTGCGATGGCGCCGTCCAGTTGCCGGCCACCGTGGTTCGAGACGATGATCCCGTCCACACCGTGCCGGCGTGCCAGCAGCGCGTCTTCCGCGATCAGGATGCCCTTGACCACCAGCGTGCCTTGCCAGCGCCGGCGGATGGCTTCAAGGTGCCTCCAGGTGAAATGCGCGCGGTCGGAGAAGTCGCGCAGCACGCGCGACGACAGGATGGGCGCGCCGCGGTGCGCGTAGGCGTTCTCGAAATGCGGCATGCCATGCCGCAGCAGCGTGCGCGCAAAGGTGCCGAGCAGCCAGCGTGGATGCGTGATGCCTTGCCATGCCAGACTCGCGCTCGGCCGCAGCGGCGTCGAGAAGCCGGCGCGCACGTTGTTCTCGCGATTGCCGGCAACGGGCGTATCGACGGTGATCACCAGCGTTTGCACGCCGGCCGCCGCCACGCGCGCCAACAGCCCATCGATCTGCGCCATGTCGCCGGGCAGGTAGGCCTGGAACCAGGTGCCGGGCGCTGTCGCCATGACTTCTTCCAGCCGGATCAGCGACGAACCGCTCATGATTGCCGGCACCGCGGCCTGCTGCGCGGCCTCCGCCAGCACGATATCGCCGCGGTAGGCAAACAGTGCCGCGATTCCCATGGGCGCGATGCCGAAAGGTGCGGTATAGCGCCGGCCGAACAGTTCGAACCCCAGTTCGCGCGTGGCCACGCCAGCCAGCACGCGCGGCCGCAGCGCGATCTCGGCGAAGGCGCGGCGATTTTCCGCCAGGGAGTGGCTGTCCTCCACGGCGCCGCTGACGTAGGCGTACAGCGGCCGGGGCAGGCGGCGGCGTGCCAGCACTTCAAAGTCGTTCAATGAAAGCACCTGCCGGCGCAGCGCGGCTGTACCCCGGGCGTGCGCGGTCGGCGCGGCGGCACTTGAGTCACTTTCCGGATCATTAACCGAAGTCGCTGCTGCAGGGGCTTGGATGGCTGGCATGGTCGATATGGGGTGGCAAGGCGACGACTAGGGTCCAATCTAGCAACCGCCAAGCCGCGAAAAAAGCGAAAAATAGCGAAGCTATAATTTCGCTTTTAGGAAACATAGACAGCCACCCCAAGGCCCTGATCCATGACCCTCAAGCAACTGGAAGCCTTCTACTGGGCCGCGACCTGCCTGAACTTCTCGGTTGCCGCAGAGCGCTGCCACCTGTCGGTGTCGTCGCTGTCCAAGCGGGTGGCGGAGCTCGAAACCTCTCTCGGCGTGCAGCTCTTCGACCGCAGCGGCCGCCGCGCCGAGCTGACGGGGCAAGGCGAGCAGATGCTGCCGCGAATCCGGGAACTGCTGCGGGTTGCGGCCGAGCTGCAGCAGTCGGCGGGGCAGAGCCGTGGCCTGCAAGGCCGTTGCCGCGTGGGCCTGGGCGAACTGAGCGGCCTGACGTGGCTGCCCCGGCTGGTACGGCAGACGGCTATCCGGCATCCCGAGCTTCAGCTCGAGCCCTACGTCGATATCGGTCAGGTGCTCGAGCAGCGCCTGGAAGATGGCGAACTCGACCTCGCGGTGATCGCCGGGCCGTCATCGCGCAGCAGCCTCGCGTCGGAACGAATTGCACAGGTCGACTTTGTCTGGGTCGCAACCAAGTCCTTTGTCGACCAGACCGGCACCGACGATCCACGGCGGCTGATGGCGGAGCAATTGCTGCTGTCCCTGCCGGTCGGCGCGGGCGGCACCCGGGTGCTCGACCAGTGGCTGGCCAGCGGCGGCATGGCGGTCAACCGCCGCCTGGTGTGCAATAGCTGGGGCGCAGTGGTCGGCATGGTGGCGGAGGGGCTGGGTTTCGCCTTCATGCCGAAGCAATGGGCCGAAGCGCTGGAAGTGCGCGGGGTGTTGCAGATACTGAAGAAGGGCGGCGCGCTGGAACCGCTGCACTATGTCGTGCAATGGCGTCGTGATGACTCGCGCGTGCTGATCACGGAGATGTGCGAGGTGATCAAAGACGTGATCGAATTCCAGGCGCCGCGTTGCCTGGTCTAGCGCGGCCGCACACATTCAGCGCTTGAAAGGCACCCTGGCATATGGTGCCGCTGCGGGTTTGCTCCCTCCCTACGCCACCTTCTCCAGCGCAAAAAGCGCCTCACCAAAGCCCACCAGCGTCCCGCTTTCGACAAGCTGCTCGCCTGGCACGCCGCGCTCCCCGGCGTTCACCGCGCTGAGCACTGAACCGACACGCAGGTACCCCACCGCCTCGCCGGGCTCGACGATGTGATCGGGCAGCGCGAAGGTCTCTTCTGCCAGAGGGTGACTGGCGTAGAACACGCCTGCCGCGGGCGCTCGTACGAAATCGGGCGCTGCGCCTGCTGTTTCCGCATGAGGTAATCCTGGAGTGCCGACGTCGTACCCCGCCGGCCGATGCAACACCAGGCGCTTCCCTTCCACTTCGAATTCCAGCCTTTCAATCGCACCGCCCGCAAGGCGCTGAACCAGTCGCTCGATCTCTTCCAGCTTCATGTCCGTCACGCTCCCCCAAGGCCCTGTTCCAGGCACCGCTCCAGATGATGAATGTCATAGCTTCCCTGGACAAAGCCAGGCTCGTCCATCAGTACACGGTGCAGCGCCACGTTGGAGTGGATGCCGCCCAGCACGATCTCATCGAGCGCCAAACGCATGCGCGCGACCGCTTCGTCGCGCGTGTCGCCATGCGCCAGCAGCTTGGCCACCAGCGAATCATAGTCAGGAGGCACCGTATAGCCGGCGTAGAGATGCGATTCCACGCGTATGCCGGGACCGCCAGGCGCAATCCAATCGGTGATCCGCCCGGGGGCCGGCGTGAAGCGCCACGGGTGCTCGGCGTTGATACGGCATTCAATGGCATGCCCGCGCAACGCCACATCTTGCTGCCGGAAGGAAAGCGGCTCGCCGCGCGCGATGCGCAATTGCTCGGCGACGATGTCGATCCCGGTGACGAGCTCGGTGACCGGATGCTCGACCTGCACCCGTGTGTTCATTTCGATAAAGAAGAAGGCGCCGTCCTCGTAGAGGAACTCGAAAGTGCCGGCCCCACGATAGCCGATATGCCGGCACGCATTGGCACATTGCTCGCCGATTCGCGCAATCGCCTCGCGTGAGATTCCCGGCGCCGGCGATTCTTCGATGACCTTCTGGTGGCGCCTCTGCATCGAGCAGTCGCGTTCGCCCAGCCACACGGCGTTGCCGTGCGCGTCCGCGAATACCTGGATTTCGATGTGCCGCGGGTGTTCCAGGAACTTCTCGAGATAGACCGCCGGGTTGTTGAAGGCCCGGCCGGCTTCCTCGCGGGTCATCGCGACCGCCTGTGCCAGCTCATCGGGCGCACGGACGATCCGCATGCCGCGGCCGCCGCCGCCACCCGCCGCCTTGACGATCAGCGGATAGCCGACCTTGTCGGCGAGTGCGGCGGTTGCCTGCAAGTCATCGGTCAGTGCACCCTCGGACCCGGGAACGCAGGGCACGCCGGCTTCGATCATGGCGCGCTTGGCGCTGACCTTGTCCCCCATGCGCCGGATCGAGGCAGCGGTGGGCCCGATGAATACCAGCCCGGCTCGTTCCACGGCTTCGGCAAAATCGGCACTCTCGGACAGGAATCCATACCCGGGATGGATGGCGTCCGCCCCGGACAATCTGGCGGCGAGCAGCAGTTCGTTCTGATCCAGGTAGCTGCGGCCGGCGGGTGCGGGACCGATGCACAATGCCTGGTCGGCGAGGGCGACATGGCGCAAGTTCGCATCGACTTCCGAATGCACGGCAACGGTGCGGATGCCAAGCTTGCGGCAGGCCCGCAGCACCCGCAATGCGATCTCACCACGATTGGCGATCAGGACGGTCTCAAGCATCGCCGTCTCCCGCAGGCTCGATCACGAAGAGCGGGGCGCCGGCTTCCACCGCTGCACCATCCTGCGCAGCAACATGGACCACCCGACCCTTCAGATCGGCTTCGACTGCGTTCAGCATCTTCATCGCTTCGATGATGGCAAGCTGTTGCCCTTCCTCAACCAGGTCGCCGATCGTCACGAACGGCGGCTGGCCGGGGGCCGGGGCGCAATGGAACATGCCTGCAAGCGGCGCCGATACGGTTCGCTCCGTCGGCCCGGGCTCGATGGCGGACGCGGGGCCAGCAGGGGCTGGCGCTTCGGGCACTGGCGGAGAAAGTGCAGAAGCCGTGCCTGCGGTCGCACGGTTGGCCAAACGCACCAGCCGGACGCGCCCCCCATCCTCGCCATATTCCAGCTCTGAAAGCGTCGAACGCTCCAGGATGCCGATAAGCTGCTCCACGAATGCGATATTCATCGACATGGCCGCCTCAGCTAAAGGATCGCACGGTGACGCCAGCCTCTTCCAGGGTGCGCCGCACCTCCGCCGCCATGGTGATCGCGCCGGGCGTATCGCTGTGCACGCAGATCGATTCGATCGGCGCGGGCACCAACGTGCCGGAGATGGTTTCAATGGCGCCGGCCCGGACCATCCGCAGCATTCTCGCCGCGGCCTCGTGCGCGTCGTGCAACACCGCGCCCGGTACCTTGCGATGCACGAGATGGCCCTCTTCGGTGTAGGCGCGGTCCGCGAACACTTCAGCGCACACGCGCAGGCCCATCTCCTTGCCAATGCGTTCCAGATGCCCATTGGCAAACGTCAGGCAGACCAGCTTCGGGTCGACTGCCTTGATCGCCCGCGCGATGGCGGCGGAGACATCGGCATCGGTCTGCGTCAGGTTGCCCAATGCGCCATGCGCCTTGACGTAGGTGATGGGATGGCCCGCGTAGGCGGAAAGGGCCTGTGCGGCGCCAATCTGGTAAGCGACCAGGCGTTCGATCTCGCCGGTGCTGAACGGAATGATGCGCCGACCGAACCCCCACAGGTCGGGGAAGCCGGGATGGGCGCCCACGGCGACCCCACGCTCCCGGGCCAGCGTGAAGGTCCTGGCCATGATCTCGGGGTCGCCGGCGTGCAGGCCGCAGGCGATATTGGCGGAGCTGACGATATTGAGGATGGCTTCGTCGTCGCCCATGCGGTAGGCGCCGAAGCCCTCGCCCATGTCGGAGTTGAGGTCGACGCGCAAGGTTGCTGCATTCTGGCTGGTCATGGCTGGCCCTGTCTATGGATGTTGGGAAGGGGGAACGATGGCTTAGCTGCGTCGCGTCATCAGCGCGATGTTGCTGCGCAGGGCCGCACGTTCTTCGGCTTGCGCTGCCGAGGCGGCGATCGCCTGGTCCTGGTCGACCGTCAGGAAGCGCACGCCGCAGCCCACTGGCGCCTGGGCGAGCCGCCAGAGGTCGGCCTCGATCACGGTGGCGATCTTCGGATAGCCGCCGCAGGTGTTCGCCTCCGCGAGCTGGATGATCGGTTGTCCGGAGGGCGGCACCTGTACTGTTCCCGGAACGATGCCGTGCGAGAGCAGCTCCAGTGGCCGGCTCGGCGCCAGCGCTTGCCCCACCAGGCGATAGCCCTGGCGGTTGGCGTCGGGCGTCACCTTGTAGTCGGTGGTGGTGAAGGCAGCCCTGGCGTCATGGCTGAACATCTCGTATTCGGCGGCCGGCACCGCGCGCACCGTGATGCACCGTTGCGAAAGCTCGCGCCAGAACGCAGCGAGATCGTTGGGGATCAGGCCCAGGCCAGACGCCTGCAGCACTGGCTTCGCCGCTTGTCCCAACGGCAGCACGTCGCCGCGCCGCAGTCCACGGCCCTCCCAGCCGCCGAAGCCGCCCTTGAGATCCGTGGCGCGGGAGCCCAGCACCGGGGCAACGTCAATGCCGCCGGAGAAGGCCAGGTACGCGCGCGCGCCGCGGCGGGGGCGTTCAACAACCAGGACCTGGCCGGCCCTGGCGCGCCGGCCCCACCAGGGGGCCAACGGTCGGTCGTCTAGCAGCAGCCGGCTGTCCGAGCCGGTGCAAGCGAAGACGGTGTCAGACCGGAAGCACAGGCGGAACGGGAACAGGCTGATTTCGATGCCGGCCTCGCCGTCGTCATTGCCGACCAGCGCGTTCGCGAGCGACAGCGCCATCGCATCCATGGCGCCGCTGCGGCCAACCCCGATGCCGAGATGGCCGGGCCTTCCCAGGTCCTGGACGATATTCGGCGCACCGTTGGAGAGGACTTCAATCATGACTCGATTCCCTTCACCCGAAAATGGACCCTGTCTCCGGGGGACAGCAGGCAAGGCGCGCTGCGGTTCGGGTCGAACATGCTGAGCTCCGTCATGCCGATCAGATGCCACCCGGACGGCGCGGTACACGGCATGACGCCGGCCTGGCTGCCGCCGATGGCGACCGATCCCTTCGCCACCTTCATCCGCGGAACCTGCCGGCGGGGCGTGGCGAGCCGCGCAGGCAGCCCGGTCAGGAAGGCAAAGCCGGGGTAGGCGCCGATGCAGGCCACCGAGTAGACGGCGGCGCTGTGCAGGCCGACAAACTCCTCGATGCCGAGGCCGGCGTCCGTGGCCAGCGCCGGCAGGTCTTCGCCGGCTTCGCCGCCATAGACCACCGGGATCTCGATCTCCCGGCCGCGGCGCGCGCTGACTTCCAGCGTCTGCCAGATTGCCGGCAAGCGTTCACGGGCCGCGGCCGGATGCAGCAGCGCAGGGTCGAAGACGATCAGCAGGTTGTTGACGCCGGGAACGGTTTCCCGGATGCCATCCATCACCCTGCCTGCCGACAGCATCGCCGACAGCGCCCAGATGCGCTCCTGTGTGGCCTGGTCGAACTCGCCGGCGCAGGCATCGAGAAGCAGCGCGCCGGTGCCGGCGGCGTATATCCGCAGCGTTGGCGGAGCGCCATCTGCCAACGGCGCAGCTTGGTCTTCAACGGCAATCGTTGTCATATCCACTCGTCAATTCTGTGCCGCTGAAGCCGCGGCGCTTGGTGCGCAATCCGGGTTTGCGGGATCAGTCGAGCTTGATGCCGGCGTCGTCGACGACCTTCTTCCACTTGACGGTTTCGGTCTTCATCACCGAGCCCAGGTGCTCGGGCGACCCGCCGGCGGGTTCCAGGCCCATTTCGATCAGCTTTGCGCGGGTTTCCTTGTCGCGCAGGATTTCATCGATGGCCTGGTTGAGCTTCGCCACGACATCCTTGGGCGTTCCCGCCGGCGCGACAAACGCCTGCCAGAAGATCATCTCGAAGCCTTGCATGCCGGACTCGGATACGGTGGGCAGGTCGGGGTATTCGGCCGAGCGCTTCGAGGTGGTGATGGCCAGCGCCTTGAGCTTGCCGGCCTTGACCAGCGGCATCGCCTCGGGCAGCAGCGCCATCATGATCTGCACCTGGCCCGCCATCAGGTCCTGCAGCGCGGGCGCGCCTCCCTTGTATGGCACGTGAACGACATTGGCGCCGGTGACGCGCTTGTATAGCTCCATGCCGAGATGGCTGGGCGTGCCGTTGCCAGCCGAGGCATAACCCTCGCTGCCGGCATTGCCCTTCAGGAAGCTGAGCAGGTCAGTCATGGATTTGGCCGGCACCTTCGGATTGACTACCACAACGCTGGGGATGGTCGTCGCCTGGATGATGGGCGCGAAGTCCTTGCGCGGGTCATAGGCTAGCTTGCTGTACAGACTGGGGTTGACCGAGAGCCCGGTCATCGTGGCCAGCAGGATGTTGTAGCCGTCCGGTGCGGACTTCGCCACGAAGCTCGCGCCGATCGCTTCGCTGGCACCGGGACGGTTCTCTACGACCACGGGCTGGCCGAACTTTGCCGTCAGCTTTTGCCCGACCATGCGCGCGACGGCGTCCGTGGATCCGCCCGCCGGATACGGAACGACGACCCGGATCGGCTTGGTCGGGTAGTCGGTGGCGCTTGCCGTGTGGATATGCGAGGCAAGAGTCAGGCATGCAGTCAGGGACGCAGTCAGGCAGGTATTGGCGAACTTCATGGCAGTCTTTCCTTCTGTGGGGGCAAGAACACATCGTGGGAATGGGACACGCAACAACGCTGGGAAGCCGGCGGGTCGCCGACGGCTTCACATCCGCGCAAGGAACCGGGCAATCCGCTCCCACATCGCCGGCGCATTCGAGTACATCGGGAAATGCCCGCACAGCGGAATTTCCGCGAGCTCGACGCCATGGCGCTGGAGATGCTTCAGGTAGGTCAGGGAAGCGTTCTGCTCGCCGTACATGAACATCTTCGGGCAGGGCAGCCCGAGGAATTTCGTCATCAGGTCAGCGTTGTCGGACAGGTCGACCATCGATTCGAAGATCCCGCGCACTGCGCCGGCGCGTACCTTGTGGCGCAGGCTGGCCGCATACAGCGGACTGGAGTAGTACGGGGAATGCCAGGTGCGGTCGATGAACTCGTCAAAGAAGCGATCGGGGGCTTCACTGCGATGCGAGACGATTTGCCGGCTGAGGAAGCAGTCTTCGGGGGCTACGTTGCCCTCGATGTCGATGAAGCTCAGGACGCGCTCCGGCACGCGGTGGGCCAGCATCAGGGCGGTCAGGCCGCCCATGGAATGGCCGATCAGGTGAAACCGGTCTAGGCCGAACTGGTCGAGCGCCGCTAGCGCAGTCTCTACCAGGAAGGGAATCGAGATCCTGGACAGGTCCCGGCATTCCGTTTCGCCGCAACCGGGGGCGTCGTAGGCGAGGACTGCGCGGCCTGCGAGGGCGGGATGCAGGACCACGTCCGCATAGTCCTCCTTGGTCGAGCCAAAGCCATGCAGGAAGACCAGAGGAGGGTGTTCGCCGGGGCTATGCAGTGCGGAAAGCCCGATATCGGTGCCGCTGACTGACAGGTGGAGGCGTTCCTTGGTGAGAGTGCTTGGTGACACGCTGGCTATCTCCATGTTGGAAGCGAAAGGAACCACCGTTATGCCGATGACAAAGGTGTCGCAGTGTCGCGGGGTTTTGCACTACCGCCGGGTTGCTCCCTCTCTCGCGGGAGAGGGAGCAACCCGGCAGCGCACGAAGCGGACCATGGCTTAATCCCGCAGTGACAGGCAGAACTGCCGGATTGCGTCGCATGCCTGGCGCAGCGACTCGGTATCGAGCGCATAAGCAATCCGGATATATGGCCCAAGCCCAAACGCACTGCCATGCACCACCGCCACATTGGCCTCATCCAGCAGCGCGCCCGCGACATCCTCATCGGTAGTCAGCAGCGTCCCGGCTGCCGTGCGCTGGCCCAGCAGCCCTTCGCACGAAGCAAACGCATAGAACGCGCCGCCAGGCACCAGGCATTCCAGCCCCGGCGTGTCGTTGAGCAACCGGACCATCATGTCCCTGCGCCCCTCGAAGACTGCGCGCGATTCGCGAATGAAGTCCTGCGGCCCCGTCAGCGCGGCCAGTGCCGCATGCTGCGAGATGGAGCAGGCGCCGGAGGTCTGCTGGCCCTGGACCTTCTCCATGGCTTCCAGCAGCCAGCGAGGACCGGTGCCGAAGCCGATGCGCCAGCCGGTCATGGCATAGGCCTTGGAAACGCCGTTCATGGTCAGCGTGCGTGGCGCCAGGCGCGGCTCCACTGCGGCGAGCGTATGGAAGCGCTCGCCGTCGAAGGTCAGGTGCTCATAGATATCGTCCGACAGCACCAGCACATGCGGATGTGCCAGCAGCACTTCGCCGAGCGCGGCCAGATCCTCGCGCGAATAGACGGCACCGGTAGGATTGGACGGCGAGTTCAGGATCAGCCAGCGCGTCTTTGCGCTGATCGCGCGGGTCAGTGCGGCAGGGGTCAGCTTGAAGCCGACGTCGGCACCGCACGAGACGATCACCGGCGTGGCGCCGGACAACTGGACTATCTCCGGGTAGCTCACCCAGTAAGGCGCGGGCACGATGACCTCGTCGCCCGCATTCAACGTGGCCGACAGGGCGTTGTAGATCACCTGCTTGCCGCCGGTGCAGACGATGGTGTCCTGCCAGTCGACGTCGAGGCCATTCTCGCGCCGGAACTTGGCGGCAATGGCCTCGCGCAGCGCACGCATGCCCGCCACTTGCGTGTACCGCGTATGGCCAGCGCGAATCGCTTCGACCGCCGCATCGCACACATGCGTGGGCGTGTCGAAATCCGGCTCGCCCGCGCTGAGCGAAATGACGCTGGCGCCGGAAGCGCGCTTTGCAGCGACGCGGTCCATCATCCGGTAGGTAGCCGATGCCTGGGCGCTGGCCAGATGGACGTTCAGCCGTTGGATATCGTGCGCCGCGCTCATTTTGCTTCCTTGCCCTGGATGGCCTCGAATTCCTTGTCATGCATGACCTCGGCCACTGAGCGGCCTGCGCGCACGGCCTGCACCATGCCGTCCTGCCGACGGGCGATGCGCTCGCCCAGGTCCAGCACGTCTTCGATGCGGTCGGCCGGGACAAAGACCGTGCCGCAGCGGTCCGCGATCACATAGTCGTCCTGGTTCACGACCACGCCGGCGAAGACAACCGGCTCGCCGGCACCCGTCTGTACCACCCGGTTGCGCGCGCTGATCATGGTCAGGCCGCGGCCAAAGACCGCGTAGCCGATGGATTCGCTGCCTTCGATGTCGCGGCTCAGGCCGTCGATGACGGACCCCCGCACCTGCTTCGCGGTCGCGGCGTTGGCGAGGATGTCGCCCCAGCAGGAGATGCCTTCGAGGCCGCCGGCAATCACCAGGATGCGGTCGTCGCTATGGATCGCTTCGATCACAGGGGTGATCAGGTGTGCCGTCGGCGCGGCATCGGTCTTGGGCCCAAGCTGCACGGTGCTGGCCCTGCCGGTGATCTTTGGGCAGTGCCACAGCGGGCGAATTCCATACGTCGCACCGGGCAGGTTCAGGAAGTCCAGCGCGTCAGACACTGTGTTGGTGTCGAGGGCCGCAAGGCGGTCGAGCAAGGTGGCGGTGGTCATTGCCGGGAGTCCTCAGTGTGTTGCATGGCTTGCACTATCGGCTTTAGAGTTCGATATGTAAATTCCGAAGAACGTAACGTATCCATACGCCCAAGCTATCAAACACCATGATCAACTTCAGACTGGTTCGGCACCTATGGTTGTTCCTGGCGGTTGCGGAGGAAGAGCACTTCGGACGCGCCGCAAAACGGCTGGGGATGTCCCAGCCGCCGCTGACCGAACAGATCCAGGTGCTTGAGCACGCGCTCAAGGTAAAGCTGTTCGAGCGCTCCCGGCGGGGTGCGCAGCTCACGCCCGCGGGAGCGGCGATCCTGCCGGCGGTACGCAAGTTCGCCGAGCAGCTCGAGCGGCTCGAGCTTGCGGTGCGTGAGGCCGTTCAGCGGCAGAGCGGCGTGCTGACCATCGGCGCCATTTCGTCGGCGATGGTGGAGACGCTGCCTGCGTTGATCGAACACCTGAAGGCCGCGTATCCGCAGCTGACGGTGTCGGTCAGGGAGATCGACAGCGTCGAGGCGGTGCCGGCGCTGGAGCGGGGGGATGTCGATCTGGCGTTCGCCCGCCTTGAAGGGGACCTGGGGTCGTCCATCAAGTCCATCGCGCTGAAGCAGGACCGCCTTGCGGTTGCGCTGCCGCGATCCCACCGGCTGGCCGAGATGCCTCGCATTCGCCTGGCGTCGCTAGCGGACGAGGAATTCGTGATGTTTGCCAGGCATGTGAGCCCGGTCTACTACGACAGCCTGATTGCCACCTGCAGGGCCGCCGGCTTCTCGCCGCGCGTGCTGCACGAAGTGAGGACCGTGTCGTCACAGATTGCCTTCGTCGGCTGCGGGCAGGGGATTGCGCTGGTGCCGGCCTCGCTGAAGAAGGCGGCCTCGGACAACGTGGCGGTCAGGCCGCTGAAGGAGGCGGTCAGCGTGGTCACCACGGCCATGGCGTGGTCGACCAGCCGGGCGAACCCGCTGGTCGAGGCGGCTATCGCTGCGTTGGCGGCAGAGAAGGTGGTGGAACGAAAGCCCAGGCGTCGTAGTGCCGCAATCTCGACCGCCTGAGCGGCAGGGACGCCGTGGTCTGCCGCCTCAGGTCCGGTCTCGCCTTTCCCCGTACATACCCGGCGGGTAGAGCGGATAACGCAGCGCCGCGAATACCAGGACGACGGTGGCGATTGCGGTGATCCAGTCGAGCAGGTCCATAACCCCCTCCTTGTGCACGGCATGCGGCGATGGCTTGCATTTCCACCATAGCCAACGCATGCCGCCTGGACAACTAAGCGCTGCTCATAAGCATAGGCGGGCGATGCCCGAGCCACGGGATCTGGAGCAAGCAGGTGCGCGCAGCTCGCCGAAGCCTCTTTCGCTGCGGGGCGATTGGCCGGGCCCGGCTCAGCCCGCTGGTGCGTTTAGCGCACTTAGAAAGGACGACACCAGCGCACTGTCGTCATCCTTGCGCGTGACGGCGACGACGGTTGCGGTGCCCTTGAGTCCGGTGACCGGGACAAAGGCAATGTCGGAGCGGTTGCCATCGGCCACGGAACGGCCGACCAGCGTAAAGCCCAGCCCCGCGGCCACCAGCCCGAGCGCGGTGTGGATCTCGATCGCCTCGTGTCCCGCCACGCACTCGACGCCGGCATCGCGCAGCAGCGCCACCATTCGCGCCGCGAAGCCGCTCTGCGGATCTTTCGGGTACTGGATCAGTGGCATCCCGTTCAGCTCGGCCGCGCGGATGGTCTTGCGTTTGGCCAGCTTGCTGCTGGCGGGAACGGCGGCAACGAACGGGTCATGGAACAGCGGCGTGTACAGCAGGTCCGGCGCCTGTTCGAAGATCCCGACATAGCGCGAGATGCCGATATCGATGCGCCCCCGCCTTAGCTGCTCGGGCTGGTGTTCCGACAGCAGTTCCAGCAGATCGACCTGGACATTGGGCCGCGTGGTACGGAAGCGGCGCACCGCCGCCGGCAGGATGCTGAAGATCATCGAGCGGGTAAAGCCGATGCCGAGCCAGCCGCCGCTGCCGGCCGCGACCGCCCGTGTTTCCTCCTCCAGCCTGCCCATCATGGCCAGCACATCCTTTGCACGCGGATAAAGGAAGCGGCCCATCGCGGTCAGCGTCATGGGCCGGTGCGTGCGGTCGAACAGCGGCGCGCCGACGCTTTCCTCCAGTTGCGCAAGCTGCATGCTGATCGCCGTTGGCGCGACAAAGAGGCGCTTTGCCGCCTCCGCCGCGCTGCCCGCATCGACCACCTCGCAGAAGTATCGTAGCTGCCGTTGGTTCATTTTTTATGAAGTTATATCCATTAAACGATGTTTGATCTCGGCGTTACTTTACTCGAAACTCCAATGCATCAACACATGGAGCGAGACGATGACGCAGCAGACACAAGCCGATTGGCTCGAGGCAGCGAAGGCACTGACTACCGCGGAGGTTTCCGATGCGCTGGACTTTTTCCGGTTGCCGGGCAGCGCGCACGGCATCGGGCGCATTGCGGGCGCAGGCAAGCTGTTCGGCCAGGCTTATACCGTGCGCTACGCGCCGGTCGATACGGCCGCACCCGGCACGGTCGGCGATTATTTCGATGAAGTGCCCGCCGGCGCGGTCGTGGTGCTGGACAACGGTGGCCGCACCGACTGCACGGTATGGGGCGGCATCCTCAGCGCGCTGTCCGCGCAGCGGGGCATCGCCGGCACCGTGATCAACGGCGTGTGCCGCGACACCGAGGAGGCTGACCAGGCCAATTACCGGCTTTATGCGCGCGGCCGCTTCATGCGCACGGGCAAGGACCGCGTGCAGGTGGAAGCGGTGCGCGTGCCGGTCAGCCTTGGTGATGTACGGGTGTGCCCCGGCGACTTCGTCGTTGGCGATGCCGACGGCATCGTTGTGGTGCCGCAGGGCAGGGCCGAAGAAGTGTTCCGCAAGGCGCTGGCGACGCGCGCCGCGGAAGAGAAGATCCTGGCCGCGGCATTGGCGGGCGCGACGCTGTCGGAAGCCCGGCACCAGCACGGCTACCACACGCTGCAACGCGCTGCCAGCTAAGGCGGCACGCCTACAGGCCCAAGCCGGCATCTTTTATCCGATAAGTCATAGCGCCATGATCCACTCCGTTACACCAACGCAACTCGAACGGCTGAAGGCTTTCGGCACCGCCACCATTCATGAAGCCCAAGGCCAGAAGGGCGCGCTGGACGGTGGCCTGAAGCCGCTGGACCCGGACATCAGGATGGCGGGGCCCGCCCTCACGGTGGACCTGCGTCCCGGCGACAACCTGATGGTCCACTACGCACTGACCAAGGCGCGCCCCGGCGACGTGCTGGTGCTCGACGCCAAGGGCTTTACCGAAGCCGGCCCGTGGGGTGACGTGCTGACGCTGGCCGCGCAGCACATCGGCCTGGCCGGCCTGGTGATCAACGGCGCCGTGCGCGACGGCAACGCGATTGTCGACATGAGGTTCCCGGTGTTCTGCCGTGGCCTGTCGATCAAGGGCACTCACAAGAATCAGCCCGGCAGGGTCAATGTGCCGGTCTGCGTAGGCGGTGTATCGATTGCGCCCGGAGACATCGTTGTCGGGGACCGCGACGGGCTGGTCGTGGTTGCCGCCGCGGAGGTTGAGTCCGTGCTGGCCAGAAGTGCGGAGCGCGAGGAGAAGGAGGACTGGATGCGCCAGCAACTAGTGCAAGGCAAGACCATGGTCGAGTTGCTGGGACTTGCTGGCACGCTGGAGCGCTTCGGGCTCAGCTGAGAGTTGCCATTTGAAGGCCGGCTATCCGGATGAAGAAGAAGGCAGGGCAAGGGGAGCAAACCGGCAGGAGCGCAAAAGCTCAATCCAGCGGAATACCCTGGCGCGCGGCGTAAGCCACCACTTCGGCGGTGTTATGCAGGTCGAGCTTGCGCATCAGGTTGTGCAGCCGGCCGAGACCGCCTGAGGCCCTGCGCTGCATGCATGGCAGGGGCGGTTTATGATCGGGCTTTTCCGTTGTCCGGCGCCTTCTTGCGCAGTGCGCAAGCGCCTGAACCAGGAGCCAGTGTGCCCGATCTGTCCGCTTTCCCCATCACCCGCAAATGGCCGGCGCAGCATCCCGACCGCATCCAGCTGTATTCCCTGCCCACGCCCAACGGGGTCAAGGTGTCGGTCATGCTGGAGGAGACCGGCCTGCCGTATGAACCGCACCTGGTGCGCTTCGACGCCAACGACCAGATGTCGCCGGAGTTCCTGTCGTTGAGCCCGAACAACAAGATTCCCGCCATCCTCGATCCCGATGGCCCGGGCGGCAAGCCGCTGGCGCTATTCGAGTCGGGCGCGATCCTGCTCTACCTGGCCGACAAGTCGGGCAAGCTGATCCCGGCCGACCCCGCGCGCCGCTACGAAACCATCCAGTGGGTGATGTTCCAGATGGGCGGCATCGGGCCGATGTTCGGGCAGGTGGGCTTTTTCCACAAGTTCGCCGGCAAAGAGTACGAGGACAAGCGCCCGCGCGACCGCTACGTGGCCGAAAGCCGGCGCCTGCTGAATGTGCTGAACCAGCGGCTGGAGGGACGCGACTGGATCATGGGCGACGCATACACCATTGCCGACATCGCCACCTTCCCGTGGGTGCGCAACCTGGTTGGCTTCTATGAGGCGGGCGAACTGGTCGGCATCCAGGACTTCCCGCACGTCCGGCGCGTGCTGGAGGCCTTCGTGAAGCGCCCGGCGGTGGTGAAGGGGCTCGATACGCCGCACCGCGGCTGAGGCAGCCCGCGGCGTGCGTGCGTGCGCCGCAGGCGGGGGCATCGTCCTACACGGTGGCTTCCCCGGCGCCTGCAGAGGGGCGGGTGGCCCGCATCCTATAGTCCAGGGACAGGCGCGCCGCCCCGCGTTGCCTGAGGAGCCCGGACCATGCCGATGCCCACCACGATCTCCCTGTTGCGTGTCGTCCTGCTGGCGGGCGCCACCGCCGCGCTCGCCGCCTGCGGCGAATCGGCCAAGCTGCCTTCCGAAGCGGGCTTTGGCCCCATGCCGCAGCTGCCGCCACCCAACCAGACCGCGATCCCCACCGTCAAGATCGCGCCGGCCATCGGCTGGGCAGCGGGCCAGCGCCCGGTGCCGGCCGCAGGCATGGCGGTGACAGTCTTCGCCGACAAGCTGGACCATCCGCGCTGGGTCTACGTGCTGCCCAACGGCGACGTGCTGGTGGCCGAGAGCAATGCCCCGCCCAAGCCCGATGACGGCCAGGGCATCCGCGGCTGGATCATGAAGAAGCTGATGAAGCGCGCCGGCGCCGGCACGCCCAGCGCCAACCGCATCACGCTGCTGCGCGACACCAACGGCGACGGCGTGGCCGACCAGCGCTCGGTGTTCCTGAAGGACCTGAACTCGCCGTTCGGCATGGCCCTGGTCGGCAACGACTTCTACGTGGCCGCCACCGACGCGGTGCTGCGCTTCCCGTACCAGCCCGGCCAGACCCAGATCACTGCCGCGCCACAGAAGGTGGTGGACCTGCCCGGCGGGCCGCTCAACCATCACTGGACCAAGAGCCTGGTCGCCAGCCGCGACGGCAGCAAGTTGTACGTGACGGTGGGCTCCAACAGCAACGTGGGCGAGCACGGCATGGACAAGGAGGTTGGCCGCGCCGCCATCTGGGAGGTCGACCCGAAGGCCGGCACGCACCGGATCTTTGCCAGCGGCCTGCGCAATCCCAACGGCATGGCGTGGGAGCCGGTCACCGGCATGCTCTGGACTGCCGTCAACGAGCGCGATGAGATCGGCAGCGACCTGGTGCCGGACTACATTACCTCGGTGCGCGACGGCGGCTTCTATGGCTGGCCCTACAGTTACTACGGCCAGCATGTCGACGCACGCGTGAAGCCGCCGGCGCCGGACCAGGTGGCCAGGGCCATCGTGCCGGACTATGCCGTGGGGGCACACACCGCATCGCTCGGGCTGGCTGCCGCCGGCGGCAACAGCTTGCCGGCGCGCTTCAGCGACGGCATGTTCATCGGCCAGCACGGTTCGTGGAACCGCAGGCCGCTGGCGGGCTACAAGGTGATCTTCGTGCCGTTCAGCAAGGGCCGGCCCGACGGCGCGCCGTTCGACGTGCTGACTGGCTTTCTCGATGAGGACGGCAATGCGCGCGGGCGGCCGGTGGGCGTGGCCATCGACAAGCAAGGCGGTTTGCTCGTGGCCGACGATGTCGGCAATGCGATCTGGCGGGTCACCGGCGCGAAGTAGGGCGGGCCTTCGCGCGGCCGGTGCTGTCTATACTTGGTTTACCGGGGTCATACGGCGGCGGGGCACTGCGTCCGCGCAAACCGGCAGCCTGACATCGACGCCGAGGAGAGGGCATGGACCACACCGCAGATTCGTTTCGGGCCTTTGAGCTGGCTGGCTGGGAAGACCCCGAGGTCGTCAGCCAGTACCAGGAGCATCTGTCGCACGTGACCCGGCAATCGGTCGAGTCCCTGCTGGATGACGCCCATGTGGCCAGCGGGCTGCGCGTGCTGGATGTGGCCACCGGCTCCGGCCATGTCGCGGCGGGGGCGGTGCAACGCGGTGCCGAATCCGTCGGCATCGACTTCTCGCTGGCGCAGGTGCAGCTGGCCCGCAAGCTCCATCCGGATGTCCATTATGAGCAAGCGGATGCGCAGGCGCTGCCGTTCGGCGATGCCAGCTTCGATGCCGTGGTCAATGGCTTCGGCATGTGTCACCTGTCCGACCCCGACGCCGCGCTGACCGAGGCGTTCCGCGTGCTGCGCCCGGGCGGGCGCATCGCCTTCACCGTGTGGGACACGCCCGAGCGCGCGGTCGGTTTCGGCGCGGTCTATGCCGCGATCCGCGCCTATGGCTCGATGGAGGTCGATATCCCCGTGGGGCCGAACTTCTTCCTGTTCAGCGATCCGGGCCATTGCCGCACCGCGTTGCAGCAGGCCGGCTTTGTCTCGCCCACCTGCCGCAACGTGCCGCAGGTATGGCGCTTCTCCACGCCCGACCAGCTGTTCGATGCGCTGGCCCAGGGCACCGTGCGCGCCGCCGCCACGCTGCGCGCGCAGACCCCCAAGGCCCGCGATGAGATCCGCGCCGTGCTGCGCGGCACCGTCGCCGCCTATATGCGCGGCAGCGGCTTCGAGGTGCCGATGCCGGCGGTGCTGGCGGCGGCGGTCAAGCCCTGAGGGCGGGGCTCACGCACCCGTCGCGGCGCGCGGACGCCGCCGATAGTGTTGGAGATCGACCGACATCCCCGCCGCCAGCGTCGGCCTGGCCCCACCATCCCATCCCCGGAAAGTGCCGTAATCCACGCCGCAACCAGCCTTGCGGCGGTGGCACGGTCATTGCGCAATGGACAGCGAGCGCGGCGCCGCGGCTCGTTGTGCCACCAGCCAGCAATGGCTTCCCGGAGAACCCCGATGAACACCCGACCCCAATGCCAGACAGGGCAGGCCGCGCCGCGCCCGCCCACAATCCTGCATCGCTCGCGCCAGGCCATGACGCTGCTGCGTGTGCTGGGCTTATGCATCAACAGCGTCGCCTGCGCCCAGTCCGAGGCGCCGCAGGCTGCAGCGCCGGCCGTGCAGGCCGTGACGCCGGAACAGAAGTTTGCCCCCGGATACCTGGAGGCCGTTGCCACCGGCTATGACAATGGGTTGGCCTTGCGGGAGCCGGAAGGCCTCGCGCCGCTGAGGCCGCCGCGCGAGGCGCGCAGTGCGCCGGCGGTAGGCGCCGTGCCGGTTGCCATGCCAGCGGCGGTGCGGCCGCAGCCGGCGCGCTGACCCGGCGGGGCCCCCGGGAGCAGGGCGGCGAAGCAAGTGGCGCCGTGCGGGTCTTTAGCGCCTGATCTGTTCCTGTTCGCCCCGCCCTGCCGACATGAAGTCGTTCGGGAAGGCCGCGAAGATATCGAGCAATCCCGTCAGGCGCCGGCATGCTGGTCTGACTGCATTGTCTTCGCCGGGCACAGTCTCGGGCGGTACGCCGGAGTCGGGGCATGCAGCATCAGCTGGGATGCCGTCGGGCTGCATAAGAGATCGGTAAAGCCGGGTACGTGGCATGGTGGTTTCTCATTTCATCCAGACAGGACAGCATAGTTGCAGCAGCGTCGGCGGGCATCCATGTGACGGCAATTGCGGAATATTCGCCCCCAATTGCCTACAATTCGTCACACCAGCCAATCCCCCGCCCCATGGACATCGATCTCGCCCGCACCTTCCTGCAAGTCGTCCGCACCGGCAGCCTGCTGGCCGCGGCCGACAAGCTGCATGTCACGCAGACCGCCGTGACCGCGCGCATCAAGAGCCTGGAATCGCAGCTCAACTGCCGCCTGTTCGAGCGCAACAAGGCGGGCGCACGGCTGACGCCCGATGGCCAGCGCTTTCTCGGCTACGCCAGCCAGCTGGTGCAGACCTGGGAGGCGGCCTGCCGCGAGCTGCCGTTGCCGGCCGGGCTGGCCAGCCTGTTTCGCTTCGGCACGGAAATCAGCCTGGGCAATCCGCTGGTGCTGCTGTGGACCACGCGCCTGCGCCAGCTGATGCCGGCGCAGGCGGTGCGGGCGGAAGTGGGGGAAGGGGCGGAGCTGCAGCGCAAGCTGCAGTCAGGCACGCTGGACGCGGCGCTGGTCTACCAGCCGGAGTACGCGCCCGGCATGCATGTCGAGGCGCTGATGGAAGAGAAGCTGATCCTGATCCGCTCGACGCAGCGCGATGGCGGCTATGTCTATGTCGACTGGGGGCCGGAGTTCCGCCGCCAGCATGACAGCGCGCTGCCGGAGCATGCGCGCGCCTCGCTGTACTTCAACCTGGGGCCGCTGGCGCTGCAGTACATCCTGCAGTTCGGCGGCAGCGGGTATTTCCGGACACGCGTGGTGCAGAGCTACCTGGACAGCGGGGTGTTGGCGCGCATCGGTGGCGCGTCAGAGTTCTCTTATCCGGTATTCCTCGTTTGCGCCAAGACCCCAACAGGCGCGGCGCAGGACGCGGTGCGCATCCTGCGCGACATCGTGCGCGAAGAATCCGACTGGTCGCAGCGCTGGGATTTCCCGCAATAGCGCAAAGCGGTCAGATCCGGACCGGCACCAGTTCGCCCATCGGGCCGGGCACGGCCACCAGGCGCCATTGCCGCACGCGCCGCACCCGGCGGCCGCGCCCGCCGCCGCGCGGCGGGCGCGGTTCCAGCCCGGCAAAGCGGCCATGCTGCTGCGCGCGTTCGAACACCGGCTCGGGCACCCGGGTCCCGATCAGCCATGTGACGGTGCCTCCCAGTGCCACCAGTGCCAGCGCCAGGGCAATCCAGAGGACGGCTTCCATGTTCCCGCTCCATCGAATAGGGTTCTGTGATTCCAGTATTGGCGCAAAGCGTGCCGGCGGGTAAATGAAAGTTATTTCCACTTCATATCAATAAAATTGCATTCAAGCGGGCTTCTCCTTCAAAGCTGCCCGTTCGGCTGCGGTAGGAAAAATCATCCTTTCCGACGAATCTCATAGACGCTGCACGGCAGACACTCGGCCGGTCACTCTCAAAAACACCAGGAGACCCCGCCATGCAACGCCTGATCTTCGAAGCCGAACACGATGCCTTCCGCGAATCCGCCCGCCGCTTCTACCAGCGCGAGGTGGGGCCGCACGGCGAGCGCTGGCGCGAACAGGGCTGCGTGGACCGCGAAGTGTTCCGCAAGGCCGGCGAGCAGGGCTACCTGCTGATGTGGGCCGATGAGAAATACGGCGGCGCCGGCGTGGAGGACTTCCGCTATGAGCAGATCCTGATCGAGGAAAACGCGCGCCACGGCGACTCGGGCTTTTTCGGCACGCTGCACTCGCGGCTGGTGGCGCCATATATCGGCCGCATCGGCAATGAGGAACAACGCCTGCGCCTGCTGCCGGCGGCCGCGCGCGGCGAGTCGATCTTTGCCATTGCCATGACCGAGCCGCAGGCGGGCTCCGACCTGGCCGGCATGCGCACGCGTGCCGAAGACCATGGCGACCACTGGGTGCTGAACGGCGCCAAGACCTATATCTCGAACGGCCAGCTGGCCGACTACGTGGTGGTGGTCGCGCGCACCGATCCGGAGCGCAGCCACGGCCTTGGCCTCTTTATCGTCGAGCGCGGCATGCCGGGCTTCGAGCGCGGGCGCAAGCTGCGCAAGATGGGCCTGCACTCGCAGGACACCTCGGAACTGTTCTTCGACAACGTCAAGGTGCCCAAGGCCAACGTGCTGGGCGAGCCCGGCCAGGGCTTCCACTACCTGACGCGCCACCTGGCCGAAGAGCGGCTGATTGGCGCCTGCGGCTACATGGCGTCGGCGCAGGTGGCGTTCGACCTCACTCTGGACTACGTCAAGGAGCGCAAGGCCTTCGGCCGGGCTATCGGCACGTTCCAGAACTCGCGCTTCAAGCTGGCCGAGCTGCGTGCGCAGCTGGATGCGCTGCAGACCTTTGTCGACCAGTGTGTGCTGCGGCACAACGCCGGCACGCTGACCGTGGAGACGGCGGCGTCGGCCAAGCTGCTTACGTCGGAACTGCAAGGGCGCATGGTCGACGAGGGCGTGCAGCTGCACGGCGGCGCCGGCTATATGGAGGAATACCGCATCTGCCGCATGTACACCGACGCGCGCATCTCGCGCATCTACGCTGGCAGCAGCGAGATCATGAAGGAGATCATCGGCCGCAGCCTGGGGCTGGATGACCGCGTGAAGGGGTAAGGAGAAACGGACCAGGCGCGCGGACGAGGGGATCAGGTCCGCCGCAATTTCCGACGGCATGGCCGGCAACGGCCCGCGCCGTTGGTTGTTTTTTCCGGTTGGCTAGGGTTTTCGCGTAGTTAAAGGCTTTTGTCAGCCCAATGAAAGCTGTTTGTAATGCGATTCGGTTTGAATGCGTGCGGGAGATCGTGTCCGGGTGGCGTTTGATGCATCAGGACAGCAGGCGAGGGCGCACCAAGACAGCCACGCTTCGCGACCGCACTGGCGGGATCGGGGTCGGATGAATATTTGCCGCCCCGGTGCACCGTTCGGCGGGCACGGTCGTTTACCGCAGACCGTTGTCGAACCGAGCCTGACTGACCGTGCCTTTTGTCTTTTCCCGTATTGCCGTAGGTGCCCTGCTGGTACTGGGGGTTCTGGC
This sequence comes from Cupriavidus sp. CP313, assembly GCF_054072015.1. Lineage (NCBI taxonomy): Bacteria > Pseudomonadati > Pseudomonadota > Betaproteobacteria > Burkholderiales > Burkholderiaceae > Cupriavidus > Cupriavidus sp. CP313. The sequence continues at coordinate 162,242 of NZ_JBSVZB010000006.1, forward strand.
CCGGCCCGCGGCAATCCTTGCCGCCGAACCCCCCGCCGATCCGCTTCCTTCCGCTGATTCCGCAGATGCTGCCGGTCCTTGCGTGCCGCCGCCAGCGGGCGCGACGCTGACCCTGGCGCAGGTGCGCCTGAACGCACTGCGCTGCAATCGCGACATCATCGCCGCCCGCCGCGGCGTCGAAGCCAGCCAGGCGGACATACAGATCGCTTCGCAGCGGCCCAACCCGGTGCTGAGCCTGGGCGTGACCAACATCAACCCGCATGCCGGCATCGGCTCGGGCAACCTGCGCAGCAAGACCGTGGACTCCACCCTGCGCGTGGACCAGCTGATCGAGACCGCCAACAAGGGCGGCCTGCGCGTGGACGCCGCGCGCAAGGCCAGCGCGGCCGCCGGCGAGTCGGTGCAGGCGGTGGTGGTGCAGCAGACCGCCGGGGCGGAGCAGGCCTTCTATGAGGCGGTGGTCAGCCAGGAGCGCGTGGGCGTGCTCAGGGAGATGCTGGGCCTGTACGACCGCACCCGCCAGGCCAGCGAGACCCGCCTCAAGGCCGGCGATGTCTCGCGTGCCGACGTGACCAAGCTGCAGCTCGACGCGCTGCGCGCGCAGAACGACATGCGCCAGGCCATGACCGACCACGCCCGCGACAAGGCCCAGCTGGCGCAGGCCATGGGCGTGCCCGGCACGCTTGCCGACAACCGGCTGGTGCCGGACTGGCCGCCGCTGGATACCCCCGTGCCGCAGGTCGACCCCGACACGCTGCAGCGCCGCCCCGACGTGACCGCGGCCGAGGCCCGCCTGGCGGCGGCCGCTGCCGCCCGCGACCTGGCGCGCGCCGGCCGCGTGCCTGACGTGACCGTGGGCGCGCAGGCTGAGCACTATCCGGTCTCGGCCACCAATACCAATGGCAGCGGCAACAGCTACGGCGTGTTCCTGACGATCCCGCTGTACGTGCGCCACCGCAACGGCGGCGAGGCCCGCCGCGCCGAGGTGGACTACTACGCCGCGCTGGACGACCGCAACCGCGTGCTGCTTGAAGCCGGCAATGAGATGGAACGGCTGCGCAACCAGCTCGAAGCCTCGCGCCAGTCACTGCGGCAGATGCGCGACGACGTGCTGCCCGCTGCCGAAAGCGTGGCCGGCAGCGCCGAGTTTGCCTACGGCAAGGGCGCCACGGGCGTGCTCGATCTGCTCGATGCCCGCCGCGCGCTGCGCCAGACCCGGCTCGACGCCGTCAGCGCCCAGGGCGATTACGCCAAGGCCCTGTCGGCCTACCGCGCCGCGCTGCAGACCTCCACGACCGGCACTGCGACGACCTCGCGTCCCTGAACCGCAGTTCCAGCGAATCCAATGCACTCTCTCCTGTCACGCATGTCCCGCCGCATGTCTTCTGTCCATTTCCCCGCCGGCCTGCCCGCACGGCTTGCTGCCCTGTCCCTGTGCGCGCTGGCGCTGGCCGCCTGCGGCAAGTCTGAAGCGCCCAAGGCCGATGACGATCCCAAGGTCAGCGGCAATACCATCCAGTTCCCGGCCAGCGTGAAGACGCTGCCGGGCATCGCCGGCGAGGCCGCCAAAACCGGCGGCGAGCGCATGCTGAGCCTGCCCGGCCGGCTGGTGTGGAACGAGGACAAGACCGTGCGCGTGTCGACGCCGTTTGCCGGCCGCGTCACCGAGATCCTGGTGCAGCCCGGCGCCACCGTGAAAGCGGGCCAGCCGCTGGCCAGCCTGACCTCGCCCGATTTCGGCGTGGCCCAGGCCGATGCGCGCAAGGCCGCCGCCGACAGCGCGGTTGCGGCCAAGGCGCTGGCACGGCAGCGCGAGCTGTACGGCGCCGGCATCATCGCGCAGAAGGAACTGGAACAGGCGCAGGCCGACGCCGCGCGTGCCGCGGCGGACCTGCAGCGCACCCAGGCAGCGCTGGGCCAGTACGGCGCGGCCGCGGGCGGCGCAGGCGCCACAGGCACCGTTAACCAGCGCTTTCCCCTGCGCAGCCCGATCGACGGCCTGGTGGTCGAGCGCAACATCAACCTCGGCATGGAGCTGCGCCCCGACCAGCCGCCCGCCGCGCCGCTGTTCCTGGTGACCGATCCAACCACGCTGTGGGCGCAGGTCGATGCGGGCGAGACCGACCTGAGCCTGTTCAAGCCTGGCGTGGACGTGCAGCTGACCACTGCTGCCTGGCCCGGAGAGACCTTCTCCGGCACCGTGATTAAGATCGCCGACTATGTCGATCCCACCGCGCGCAGCATCAAGGTGCGGCTGACCGTGCCCAACCCGGAGCGCCGCCTGAAGGCGGAGATGTTCGTCACCGCGAAGCTGCCGGCCGCATCGTTCAAGGGCATCGCCGTGCCGTCCAAGGCCGTGTTCCTGGCCGACAACCGCAACTATGTGTTCGTGCGCACCGCCGCCAATACCTTCGAGCGCCGCCTGGTGCGCGTGGGCGTGACGCTGCCCGGCACCACCGAGCTGCTTGAAGGCGTGAAGGACGGCGAGACCGTGATTACCGACGGCAACCTCTACCTGCAGGACATCCTGCGCGATGCCACTGCCGTGAACGCGGCGCGTGCGTCCGAGAAGAAGTGAGGACGGCCGCCACATGATTTCGCGCATTGTCAGCTTTGCCCTGCACCAGAAGCTCTTTGTCTGGCTGGGCCTGCTTATCTTCGTCGGGGGCGGCCTGGCCGCGTTCAAGAACCTGCCGATCGAAGCCTTCCCGGATGTCTCCGACATCCAGGTCAACGTCATCACGCTGTACCCGGGCCGCGCCGCCGAAGAGGTGGAGCGCCAGGTCACCATCCCCATCGAAACCGCGCTGGCGGGCACGCCCAATGCGGTGCGGGTGTTCTCGCACACCCAGTTCGGCCTGTCGTTCATGATGGTGACCTTCAACGACAAGGCTACCGACGTGACCGCGCGCCAGCAGATCCTGGAGCGCCTGCGCAGCGTGGACCTCCCCGACGGCGTGCATCCGGACCTGGCGCCGCTGTCCACCGCGATCGGCGAGATCTACCGCTTCCGCCTGACCGGCAAGGGCTATACCGCGCAAGAGCTGCGCACGCTGCAGGACTGGGTGGTGGAGAAAAACCTGCGCCAGGTGCCCGGCGTGGCCGACCTGGTCACCATTGGCGGCACCATCAAGCAGTACGAGGTCAATCCCAACCTGGCGCGCATGCGCGATGCCAAGATCTCGCTGTCGCAGCTGTTCACCGCGCTGCAGCGCGCCAACGCCAACGCCGGCGGCGGCGCCGTGGCGCACGGCAGGCAGCAGTTCCTGCTGCGCTCGCTGGGCAGCTTCCGCACCTCGGCCGATATCGCCAACGTGGTGGTGGCCGAGAACCAGGGCACCCCCATCCTGGTCAAGGACATCGCCGACGTGAGGGTCGGCAGCGCGCCGCCGCAAGGCCTGATGGGCCAGGACGACGAGGACGACATCGTCTCGGGCATCGTGGTGATGCGCAAGGGCGAGAACCCCTCGCTGGTGCTGGAGGCGTTGCAGAAGAGGATCGACCTGCTGGACGACCAGATCCTGCCCAAGGGCGTGAAGATCGTGCCGTACTACGACCGCTCCACGCTGATCGACAAGACCCTGCACACCGTGTTCGGCAACCTGGTGGAAGGCGCGCTGCTGGTGATGGCGGTGCTCTACCTGTTCCTGGCCAACGTGCGCGCCGCGGCAATCGTGGCGCTGATCATCCCGCTGGCGTTGCTGTCGACCTTCATCGGCCTGACCTGGGTGGGCATTCCGGCTAACCTGCTGTCTCTTGGCGCGATGGACTTCGGTATCATCGTCGACGGCGCGGTGATCGTGGTCGAGAACATCTTCAAGCGGCTGGGCGAGCTGAAGGCGCAGCAGATCAAGGACAGCAAGGCGCGCCTGCACGCGATCCTGCAGGCCACCACGGAAGTGGGCCGTCCGACCGTGTTCTCGATGGTCATCATCATTGCAGCGCACATCCCGATCTTCACGCTGCAGCGGCACGAGGGCAAGATCTTCGCGCCGATGGCCTACACGGTGACGGGTGCACTGATCGGTTCCCTGATCCTCTCGCTGACGCTGGTGCCGCTGCTGTGCCACCTGCTGCTCACCAAGAACATCGCGCACGATGACAACTTCATCGTGCGCCACTGCAAGCGGCTCTATGAGCCGATGCTGGCCTGGGCGCTGGACCACAAGAAACTGGTGGTGGGCTCGGCCCTGGGCCTGCTGGTGGTGACCGTTGGCGTGGGCAAGTTCCTCGGCAGCGAGTTCCTGCCCGAACTGGACGAAGGCTCGATGTGGGTCAGTTTCGACCTGCCCGCATCGGTCTCGATCGATGAAGCGCGCGACCAGGCGCGGCTGCTGCGCAGCGTGATCCGCAAGACCCCGGAGGTCAATACCACCATCTCGAAGGTGGGGCGCCCCGACGACGGCACCGATCCCAAGCTGATCAACACCGTCGAGATCCTGGTCGACCTCAAGTCCGAGAAGCAGTGGCGCGACGGCTTCAACAAGCGCAGCATCATCGGCGAGATCGACAAGAATCTGCGCCAGCTCCCCGGCATCGAGCCCAATTTCTCGCAGCCGGTGCGCGACAACATCCTGGAGAGCATCTCGCAGATCAAGGGCCAGATCGTGATCAAGGTGCAGAGCGACAGCCTGGAGCAGAACAAGAAGGTGGCCGACCAGATCCTGGCCAACGTGCAGTCGGTCAAGGGCGTGATGCGCGCCTTTATCGACCGCGACGGCGAGCTGCCGCAGTACGTGCTGGAGTTCGACCGCGCCCAGGCCGCGCGCTACGGCATCAACGTGGCCGACGTGCAGGACCTGATGGAAACCGCGCTGGCCGGCAAGGCCGCGACCGAACTGTGGGAGGGCGAGAAGCACTTCAGCGTGGCCGTGCGCCTGAAGCCGTCGGAGCGCGCGCTGCCTAACCTGCCCAATATCTTCATGCAGACCGCCGACGGCGCGCAGGTGCCGCTGTCGCAGCTGGTGACCTTCCGCGCGGCATCCGGCGCGATGAACATCAGCCGCGAGAACGGCCAGCGCACCACCTCGATCGGCATCTTTATCCGCGACCGCGACATGGGCAGCGTGGTCAAGGACATGCAGAAGCTGGTGGCGAAGAACGTCAAGGCCGAGGACGTCAAGATCAGCTGGTCGGGCGAGTTCGAGAATCAGGAGCGCGCCATGGCGCGGCTCTCGATCGTGGTGCCGCTGTCGGTGCTGGTGATCTTCCTGCTGCTGTTCAATGCGTTCAAGTCGTTCAAGAGCGCCACGCTGATCATCTCGAACATCCCGTTCGCGCTGATCGGCGGCGTGTTCGCGCTGTTCCTGACCGGGATCCCGCTGTCAGTGTCGGCGGCGATCGGCTTTATCGCGCTGTTCGGCCAGGCGGTGCTCAACGGCGTGGTGATGGTGACCTACTTCAACCAGCTGCGCGATGAAGGCATGCCGGTGCGCCAGGCCGTGCTGACCGGCTCGATGGACCGGCTGCGCACGGTGCTGATGACCGCGCTGCTGGCCATGCTGGGTTTGTTCCCGATGGCGATCTCGCGCGCCATCGGCTCGGAGACGCAGCGCCCGCTGGCCATCGTCATCATCGGCGGGCTGATCACCGCCACCATGCTGACGCTGATCGTGCTGCCCACCTTGTATGAATGGATGGTGGGCCGCAACTGGCCGGACGAAGAGGGCGACAAGCCCGACGAGAGCCGGTTGACGCCGTCGATTGCGGGGTGATGACAGGGCCGCGGAGGCATGTCCCTCGCGGCCTTTGTGGCATTGCAGACTGGCCCCAGGCATGACGCCGCCCCCACACCGGGCGGCGTTTTTTCTTTTAAGGCGCATTCCACAAGTCCCTCCGCAATCCGGTGCATGCCCCGCCGTGTGCCTCGCCCGAATCGCAATGTCGGAATAGTCTGACGCTCCTTTCGGAGCCGGACGCCTGCTTCCCATATTTCCCCGAGCCTACTCTGTACTTACGGCATGGCCAGCAGCATAGCCGCCGGCCTCTCATGCGTACCCTGACGCATCCACCCGGAAAGGAGATCGACATGTTGAAGAAATGGCTGACCGCAGCAGTGTGTTCGATGATGGTTGCCGCACCGGCGGGATTTGCTTTGGCCCAGATGACCGCGCCAGCAACCACGGCCGGAACGGCTGCAACCGGGACAAAGGCGGACTATGACGCCGCGGTGAAGCAGGCTGATGCGGACTACAAGGCTGCCTCCACCAAGTGCGATGGCATGAAGGCCAACGCCAAGGACGTTTGCAAGGCCGAGGCCAAGCGCGACCGCGATGTGGCCAAGGCCCAGGCCGAAGCCCGCCGCGACGGCACGCAGAAGTCGATGGCCAAGGCCGAGAAGGTCAAGGCCGACCGCGACTATGACGTGGCCAAGGAAATGTGCGACGACAAGAAGGGCAACGACAAGGACGTTTGCAAGAAGGACGCCAAGGCCGCCCATGAAAAGGCACTGATGGCTGCCAAGGTCGACAAGGCCGCGGCCACGGGTTCGCGTGCCGACGTGGCGGAAGCCCGCGCCGACGCGAAGAAGGACGCCACCGACGCCGCGTACAAGGCCGACAAGGAACGCTGCGACGCGATGTCGGGCGATGCCAAGGACAAGTGCCAGGCCGATGTGAAGGCCAAGTACAGCAAGTAAGCCTTCGCGGCATTCCGCCAGCACCGCACCACGCGCAAGGGGACGCCTCGGATGGCGCCCCCTTGCCACCGGATGAAGGAGCACGACATGAACTGGGACCAGATCGCAGGCAAGTGGGAACAAGTGAAGGGCAAGGTCAAGGAGAAGTGGGGCAAGCTGACCGACGATGACATCACGCAGATCAACGGCAAGCGTGACCAGCTTGCCGGCCGCATCCAGGAGCGCTATGGCTACACCAAGGAGCGCGCCGAGGAAGAAATGAAGGCGTGGGAACGGGACACGCGCTGGTAGGCAGGGCGTGGCAGCACGGAAAGGCGGGGTGCCAGCGGGCGCCCCGCCTTGTTTCTTGTCTGGCGCGTACTCGATACCTCTCAGGCACCCCCGGAACGAGGGGTATTTCGGCGTGAATCGCACAGCATTAAGCGCGGATTAGCTCTGAATGCAACCGAATGATGCACGCGCCACCCGCGCAGGGCATAACATGGCGCGTCGCCGACCCCGCCATCCACCCGGCTTGCCTTCGCGCTCCGCATGTACGCAGCCTTGCCCGCCTTCGTCTCGTCGATCTTCCTCGGTTACGGCCTCTATGTGCTGGTGACCAAGGGGGTGACGCGCGTCTCCACTTCGTTCTTCCTGCTGTGCGTGACCACCTTCGCCTGGCAGGGCACGTGGGTGTTCCTGTTCCAGGCCTCGCATCCCGATGTGGCGCTGGCGCTGGCCCGGCTCGGCTACCTCTTCATCCTGTTCCTGCCGACCACGTTCTACCACTTCATTGCCGAAGTCACCGAGTGCCGCCGCGAGCGGCCGTTGCTGCTGGCCTCGTACGGCCTGAGCCTGGTGCTGGCGGTGCTGCTGCTGACCACCGACCAGGTGGTCTCTGGCTACTACAGCTATTTCTTCGGCGACTATCCCAAGGCCGGCCCGCTGCATCCGCTGCACCTGGTGCAGACGGTGCTGGTGGCGCTGCGCAGCGCCTGGCTGCTGGTGGCGGCGCGGCGCAATGCAACGGCCGAACGCCGCAAGCGCTACAAGCTGTGCCTGGTGGCGGTGGCGCTCTATTCGCTGGCGGCGGTGGACTACGCCGTCAACTACGGCGCGGCCTTCTATCCGCCGGGCGTGGTGTTCGTGGCGGCAAGCCTGGGCATCCTGGCGGTCAGCGTGGTGCGCTACGACCTGATGCATCCGTATTCGCTGGCCGCCACCGTGGCGCATGAGATGCGCACGCCGCTGGCGACCATCCGCATGCAGGCGCAGGAGCTGGCGCGCACCTGGCCGCAGGTGCTGCACGGCTACCAGCTGGCGGTCCAGCAGGGGCTGTGCGAGGACCGCATGCGGCCCGGCCAGCTTGAGCGCGTGTCGAGCCTGGTCGGCGCCATCACGCGAGAAGTCGATGGCACCAGCACCGTGATCGACATGGCGCTGGCCTCGGTCACGCTGGAGCGGCTGGACCGCAGCAGCTTTGCCCCGCACGGCATTGCCGACTGCGTGCATGCGGCGCTGGAGCGCTACCCGTTCCAGGGCGAGGAGCGCGGCTGCGTGCAGGTGCGCGGCATCGACCAGGGCTGGCGCTTTGTCGGCTCCGACACGCTGCTGGTCTATGTGCTGTTCAATCTGCTGAAGAACGCGCTGCATGCGATCCGGGCGGCCGGCGGCGGCCACATCGACATCACCGGAGCGACCGAGGGCCAGTATCACGTGATCCGCTTTCGCGACACCGGCCCGGGCATTCCGGCCGACGTCATGCCGCGCATCTTCGATCCGTTCTTCTCCACCAAGGCGCATGGCACCGGTGCCGGCCTGGGCCTGGCCTTTTGCCGGCGCGTGATCGAGACCTTCGGCGGGCGCATTGAATGCGAGTCGGTGCCGGCCGTGCATACCACCTTTACCCTCAGGCTGCCGCGCTTCACCGCCATGGCCGACAGCCGGCTGCGCACCAGCACCGCCGGCTGACCCACGGCCGGCGGTGCCGGATTCAGACCCGCGCGGGGTCAGCCACGCCTGGCTCAGCTGGCCAGTGCCGGCAGCGCCAGTTCATATTCCCTGACCCGTTCGATGATGCCCGCCGGAAAGCGCGTAATGCGCTTTTGCCGGTCGGCGAAGACGATCTGCTGGTAGCCCAGCGACACCGGCTTGCCCCCCACGCAGAAGCGGAACAGCAGGTAGGCCGAGCACTGCCGGACCTGGAAGGTGTTCAGGTAGCAATCCACGCGCTGGAACGGAAACGTCTCCTCGACATACTCCTGGTGCGCGCGCTTGGTCACGAAGACGCCGCCAGCGGCCAGCAGGTTGTCGTGGATGCATTCATGGAACCATCGCTCCCGGCAAACGCCCTGCCACTCGAAGTAGCGGGCGAAGTAGGTATTCATAAACGCATTGGAATCCTTGAGATAAATGTCGATCGCATGGTGGAAGGTCTTGTGCGAAGCCGTCTCGAACGCGTCGGGCGCCAGTTGGGCCGTGCCGCGGTTCAGGAATTGGGGGATCACGTCTCGCATCAACATAAGTTGACTCCTTGAGATGGCTGCAAGCGGCAGCCACGCCTGCCCCCGGGAAGGTTGGGGCATGGTGGCATTCTGTCCGCTTGGGCAGTGGCAAGGTGGGCGCTGAAGTGGGGGTTCCGGCACGTTCCGGCGCGTGACGCCCGGGCGACAGGAAACCCGGAATGCACGCCTGGGCCTGGCGCTACCGGAAAGGCATGGATCGGCGTTAACCCGAGTAGTCTAGGTTTATAGACTTTTATATAGTCGTCCGACCAGGCTGCCTTCGGGCGGTCTCCGCATCGCCCGTTTCCCGACGTTCCCCGACGTTTCCCGACCTCCCTTGCCGCATGGCAGACACCACGTCCAGCGAACTCCTCGCGCGCAGCCGCCAGCCGGTCTACCTGCAGCTGGCCACCATCTTCCGCCGCCAGATCGAAAGCGGCGCCTGGCGCCAGGGCGAGCGCATCCCGTCGCTGGAAGAACTGTGCCGCCAGTACGGCGTGGCGCGCATGACCATGCACCATGCCTTGTCGATGCTCGATGAAGAAGGGCTGGTGGAGCGCTCGCGCGGGCGCGGCACTTTCGTCAAGGCGCCGTGCCAGGCGCGGCGGCAGGTGTCGCTGTCAACCAGCTGGGACGAGGCGGTGGCGGTGGGCGCGCAACTGGACACCGAAGCGATGGTCGAGTCGGCCGGCAACGTGCCGCTGCCCGACGATCTCGGCATGCCGTGCCCCGGTGAGCGCGCCGCCGAATACCACTTCCTGCGCCGGCTGCACCGGCTGGAAGGGCGGCCGTTCGCGGTGGGCGAGGTCTATATCGAGGCCGGCGTCTTTGCGCGCGAGCCCGAGGCCTTCCGCCAGGGCGCCTCGGTGCCGGTGCTGGACCGCTTCCCCGGCCTGTCGGTCAGCACCGCGCGCCAGCGCCTGTCGATCGTCGCGGCCGGGGCCGAATCCGCCGCCGCGCTGGCGCTTGCCGTGGGCGCGCCGGTGGCTGAGCTGCGCCGCTTTGCCTGTGTCCCGGGCGAGAGCGGCGAACTGATCGTCTACTACGCACGCATCGAATTCCCGACCGAGTTTGTCTGCCTGGATTTCGACCTGCTGGCGGCGCGGCCGCGCCCGGCCTGACGCCTCCCGTGCAACCAATGCCAACCTGCTGACCCAGAACCTGAGCGGAACCCGAGACATGGAAACTACCCAACCGATGAACGGCGCCGAGAGCCTGGTCAAGACCCTGCTCGCCAACGGCGTGGACACCTGCTTTGCCAACCCGGGCACCAGCGAGATGCACTTCGTCGCGGCGCTGGACCGCATCCCGGGCATGCACTGCGTGCTGGGCCTGTTCGAAGGCGTGGTCACCGGCGCGGCCGATGGCTATGCGCGCATGGCCGGCAAGCCCGCCGCCACGCTGCTGCATTGCGGCCCGGGGTTGGCCAACGGCCTGGCCAACCTGCACAACGCGCGCCGCGCGCAGACGCCGGTGGTCAACATCATTGGCGACCAGGCCACCTACCACCGGCCGCTGGACGCACCGCTGACCGCGGATACCGAAGGCTGGGCCCGTCCTGTCTCGGTGTGGACGCGCACGGCCACGCAGGCTGCGTCCGTCGGCGCCGATGCCTCGTCGGCGGTGCAGGCCGCATGCGCCGCGCCAGGCGGGGTCGCCAGCCTGATCCTGCCTTCCGATGTGTGCTGGGATGCGGGCGGCGTGGTGGCCGCGCCGCTGCCGCCGCTGGCGGTGCCCAAGGTCTCGCCCGACGCCGTGCAGCAGGCCGCGCGCGTGCTGCGCTCGGGCCAGCCCACGCTGGTCGTGCTGGGGGGCAGCGCGCTGCGCGAGGCGCCGCTGGCCGATGCGCACCGCATTGCCGCAGCGACCGGCGCGCGGCTGATCTCGCCCATGTCCAATGCGCGAGTGTCGCGCGGCAGCGGCCTCCTGGCGGTGGACCGCGTGCCATATTCGGGCGACGTCGCGCGCGACAAGCTGGCCGGCATCCGCAACGTGATCCTGGTCGGCGCACCGGCGCCGGTGACGTTCTTTGCCTACCCGGGCAAGTCGCCGCGCCCGTATCCGGAAGATGCCGTGATCCATGTGCTGGCACGTCCGGAGGAAGACCTGGCCGAAGCGCTGGCCCGGTTGGCCGACGAGGTGGGCGCCCGCAATGCGCCGCTGCCGGCTGCAGCAGCGCCCGCATCCGTGGAGCCCGCCCGTGGCGCGGTCACGTCCGAGGCGGTGGCACGTACGCTGACCGCCTTGCTGCCCGAACAAGCCATCGTGGTGGAAGAGAGCATCAGCTTCGGCCGCGCCTTCTATCCGGGCACGGTCCACGCGGCTCCGCACGACTGGCTGCAGTTGACCGGCGGCGCCATCGGCGAAGGCCTGCCGCTGGCCGTGGGCGCGGCGGTGGCGGCGCCGGACCGGCGCGTGGTGGCACTGCAGGCCGATGGCTCGGCCATGTACACGCTGCAGTCGCTGTGGACCATGGCGCGCGAGCGGCTCGACGTCACCGTGGTGCTGCTGGCCAACCGCAAGTACGCCATCCTGCTGGGCGAGCTGGCGGGCGTGGGGGCCAACCCGGGCAAGACCGCCCTGGACATGCTGGACATCGGCAATCCCGACCTGGACTGGGTCAAGCTGGCCAACGGCATGGGCGTGGAGGGCGCGCAGGCCAGGGACATGGAGCGTTTTGCCGACCTGTTCCGCATGGCCAATGCGCGCAAGGGGCCGTTTGTGATCGAACTGGTGATCTGAGCGCGGCGCTTTCCGCATTCAATAATCCAGCCTTCGGCAGATGTGAATTGTTGCAATGCACAGACTGCGGCAAGCTCATTGCCGTGCCATGGAAGGCCCATGGCGGCACCATCAAAAGTGAAGGAGACTCCATGCCCCAACAAGAAGCGGCGGTGGGTCCGGACAAGGCTTATGCGGACCAGCTCGCCGCTGGCCAGTTCCGCATCCAGCATTGCCAGGACTGCAAGCGCCACGTGTTTTTCCCGCGCAATATCTGCCCGCACTGCGGCGGCGACACGCTCGCCTGGGTCGAGCCCAAGGGTACCGGCACGGTCTACTCCACCAGCGTGATCCGCCGCAAGCCGGATGCCGGCGGCGACTACAACGTGGTGCTGGTCGACCTGGATGAGGGCGTGCGCATGATGAGCCGCGTGGAAGGCATTGCGCCCGCCAGCGTGCGCATCGGCATGCGTGTGCAGGCGCGCGTGGCGCAGGGCAAGGAAGGCGAGGCCGCTCTCGTCGTGTTCGATCCGGTGGAGGGCTGAGGCCATGAGTTTGTCCAATTTGCGTGGCAGCGTCGCCATCGTCGGGGTCGGCCAGGCGGGCATGGGCGAGGCCCACGGCAAGACTGAAATGGAAATCCTGGTGGAGGCCGCCAAGGCCGCCGTCAGGGATGCGGGCCTGTCGATGCGCGACATCGACGGCATCGCCACCGCCAGCGTCGGCGCCAGCATGTGGGTGATGCCGGTGGCCGAGTACCTCGGCATCAAGCCAAAGTTTGTCGACAGCACCATGATCGGCGGCTCCAGCTTTGTCTCGCACATGCTGCCGGCGATGATGGCGCTCGAATCGGGCCAGTGCGATGCGGTGCTGGTCTGCTACGGCAGCAACCAGCGCACCTCCACCGTCGGCCGCGCCGGCATCTCCAAGGTGCGCGCGGTGCTGGACCCGCAGCCGTATGAGCACCCGTACAGCCCGCTGCAGCCGATCACGTCATATGCACTCGCCGCGGCGCGCCATATGCACCAGTACGGCACCACGCGCGAGCACCTGGCCGAGGTCGCCGTGGCGGCGCGCAAGTGGGCGCAGCTCAATCCGGAAGCGATGATGCGCGACCCGCTCAGCATCGACGACGTGCTCAATGCACGGATGGTGTCCGACCCGCTGTCCGTGCGTGACTGCTGCCTGGTCACCGACGGCGCCGGCGCCTATGTGATGGTGCGCGCCGACCGCGCCAAGGACCTGGCCAAGCCGCCGGTCTATGTGCTGGGCAATGCCACCGCCACGTGGCACCGCCAGATCTCGTGCATGCCGGACCTGACCGTCACGGCCGCCAAGGAATCCGGCGAGCGCGCCTTCGCCATGGCGGGGCTGAAGCCGTCCGATGTCGACGTGGCTGAGCTCTACGATGCTTTCACCATCAACACGCTGCTGTTCCTGGAAGACCTGGGTTTCTGCGCCAAGGGCGAGGGCGGCCAGTTTGTCAGCGGCGGGGGCATTGCGCCGGGCGGGAGGCTGCCGGTGAATACCAATGGCGGGGGGCTGTCATGCGTGCATCCTGGGATGTATGGCATGTTCATTACCATTGAGGCGGTGCGGCAGTTGCGGGGTGAATGTGGGGAGCGGCAGGTGGAGGGGGCCGAGGTTGCCGTGGTGCATGGGAATGGGGGGACGTTGTCTAGTCAGGCTACGGCGGTTTTGGGGACTGGGGCGACGGTTTAGGGGGGCTTGGGGCCTGGTTCGATGTTGTCGTAGGTCGACGGCCTTGTTCCGCCCTGCTGGGCGGGTCACTTTCTGTCCGAGCGACAGAAAGTAACCAAAGAGCGCGTCGCCTGGGCGGCTGGCCATAAATTGCACGGTGTTGGTCATATGGCGGCGGTGCTTGCCGTTTTTGCGTGGTTGCCCGTTCGACCCAGCTACGCTCCCTGTCTGGTGCCTGCGTCGACGGACTATTGGACGAACCCGACTTTAGGCTATTGGCAGCCTACTAACCAGGTTATCGGTGGGACGCCTTCGGCTGCGCTGCGCGCACTCAGTATCGTAGGTCGGGTGCCCTGGCACAGAGTGCATCGCTGCGCTCGCACCGCGCTGTGGTGAATGATGCCAGGCCAAATGCGCAAGCCAGAACGCGGTCGTTGGCGCTACCACGTTAGGGCCGGCGCGAAGCGCAGCCGAAGGCGTCCCGCCGACGCGGTGGTTAGCAGGCTGCCAATGGCCTAAAGTCGGGTTCGTCCAATAGTCCGTGGACGGAGGCACCGGACAGGGTGCGTAGCAGGGTCGAACCACCTACCACATGAACGGAAATCACCGCCGCTCGCACCACCCCCGCCGCCAAATTGATAGCCAGCCGCTCAGGCGACGCGCTCTTTGGTTACTTTCTGTCGCTCGGACAGAAAGTGACTCGCCGGCTACGCCGGCGAAACAGCCACGCTCGCCAAGATTGACAAGCTACCGCATGGCATACAACCCCCAGCCCACCTCAATCCGCCAACTCAGGCCACCCCTGCTCACCCCCCAACCCGGGCAATATCCGCACCACATATTCATGCAACCGCGACAATTCAAGCGCAATCCCATCCGGAAACCCCTGCCGCCCACCCCGCTTATCGATCAGCAGCTCAACCAGAAAAGCATGCAGAGCCGCCGGGTTGGCTGCAAGCACAGCCAGATGGTTGCCGATGCGCGCATAGCGGCGGCATAGCTCCACGGGGCGCGCCTCGGCCGGCAGCGACGCCAGCCACCGCATGGCGACGTCTGAAAGCAATGTATCTTGCGGCGACGGCGCTCGCCGCACGCCGCTCCAGTCAGGCTCGGCCTGCAATGGCGGCGCGCCGTCCAGTACCTTCTTTGCTTCCTCAACGGTGACGAATTCAAAAGAGAGGGGTTCCATTGCCGGCTCCGGGATCAGACCAACGCGCACCGCTGCGCATTAACGCGCATTCTAGCGATTACGGCGCTTCGCAGGCTATCTTGATGGCCATGTCAGCCTCAGCCTTCGTGCGCCTTCTTCGCTAGCGCCTGTCAGCGCGCGGGGCATCCGGTCTCCCATGCGGGGACGAGCGCGCCGTCGTGCGCGAAGCGGAACTGGCCGTCGAGGTAGCCCAGGCCGAACAGCGTCAGCACCTGCGTGTGGTAGCCGGGCGGCTCGCGCTGCGCCAGTTCGCGCGTGCGGCGCGCTTGCGCGCTGGCCTGGTCGGCGCGGCCGAGCGCGGCCAGGTAGGGCGCCACCGCGGCGGAGAAGCCGCCGTTGCCGGCGTTGGGGCCGGGCTGGCCGGTCTGCGTATCGACGCGTTCGGGCGGGAAGCCCTTGGCCGCCACGTAGTCCGCCAGCGGCGTGAAGGTGCGCAGCAGCGCGGCGCGCTGGGGCTCGTCGCTGGCCAGCATGCCGGCCCACAGGTAGACGCGGATCGCGTTGTAGGCGCTTTCGGCGTGCGTTTGCGCATCGGGCAGGAAGCCGCGACCGGTCTCGTATTCCACCCAGTCCGGCGCGAAGCCGCGCGGCGCGGTGTCCAGCATCAGCCTGGCCGAACTGGCCACCAGTTGCTGCCAGGCCGGTTCATCGGGCAGCAGCGTGGCCAGCCGGCGCATGACCTGCATTGGCACGTAGCTTGGGTTGAGGCGCCAGCGGCGCTCGCTCAGGCTGAATCCCTGCGTTCCGGGAAGCACGGTGCGGCCCAGGCCCGGCAGCACCGCCGTTTCCTCGCGCAGGATGCGCCGGGCCATCAGCGTGCCCAGCGCGGTGAAGCGCCGCTCCTGCCAGAGCCGGCCGGCCTCCAGCAGGGTGTAGGCGAGCCACAGGTCGGCGTCCGAGGCCGGGTTGGCATCGATCACGCCCCAGCTGTCCGTGGCCTTGCCGGCAGACCTGGCCTGCTCCGGCGGCAGCCGTCCCCAGATCCAGGCCGGCAGGTGCGCGATCAGGTCCCCCTGAGCGAGGTTGTTCTCGGTCCAGGCAAGCAGCTTGTCGAAGCTGGCGCGGTCATTGGCGGCGAGGGCAAAGAACAGGCCGTAGGCCTGGCCTTCAGAGACCGTGGCCTGGTTCTCAGTGCTGGCGTCGATCACGCGGCCATCGGCGCTCAGCAGGGTTTGCCTGAAGGCATCCCAGTCCGCCCACTTGCAGACCGGGGCGCTGGCAGCCGGGGCGGCCAGCGAGGCACAGGCCAGCGCACCGGCGAGCAGCCATCGGGTCAGGCCCGTCAGCGTGCGCCGCATGTCAGCTCCGGTTGCGCTGCCCATATGCCCGAAAAGCACCGCGCGAGCCACATTTCCTCCGGTTCTAAAAAAAGATTCAGGGGTGATATAAAAAAGCAGAAACGCCGCCCCTGGCAAGGGGGCGGCGTTTGCGGTTGGCAAACCGGCCGCTTCAGGCTACCTGTTGGCGGCGCAGCGGCAACCGCCTCACCCGCAGGTTCCGTCGGCCACGCACACGCCGCGCGCCACCATCTCGCCCATGAAGTCCATGGAAGCCTGGTCGGCAATCGCGTCGCGCAGCGCATCCAGCGCGGCATCATGGGGATCACTGGCATTGCCGGCCTCGAGCGGTGTGTCATGCCAGCGCCGGGGTACGGCAGCGGGGTCGATATCGACCCCGGCTCCTGTTGCCAGCGCCGCCAGCACGGAGGACTCCGCTGCGGCCATGGCGTCGGCAGACAGGTCCCTGGCGCGCCCCTGTCCGAAACTGTCGAACGCCTGGCCCGGCGGCCCGCCCAGCAGCTTCCACAACGCCAGTTCGGTCAGCGGCGAGCAGTTCACGGTGCGCCCGCCCAGCACCAGGCCATGCAGCCGCAGGCGGTTCGGCTCGCCCTGCGCGAGCCCGCCCTCGCAGCGCACCATCAGCGCCCCGCCCGAAACCTCGGCCAGGCGGAATGCGCCCTTTGCATCGGTGGTTGCGTTGCGCACTTGTCCTTTTGCATCGCGCAACTGCACGGTGGCGCCTGCCAGCGCGGCGCCGACGGCAGCCGTGCCGCTCACTTCCGGCGCATGGTCATCCCCGCATGCTGCGACAGCCGCGACCCCGCATGCGAGCACGAGGTGGCGCCAGGATCGAAGGTCCTTGCCCATGGTTGCTCCGCCTAAGGTGCCAGGGTGGCCAGCTCGCGGCGCGAGCGGTTGAACAGGCCGCGCGCCAGCGGCGTCGGGCGGAAATCAACGTCAAGCGGCGAGATCGTGATGAACTTGGCCAGGAAGGCCGGCGTCTCTGCAATCCGCGCCAGCGCTGCCGGTTCGGTCTCCGGCGCGCCCACGTCGATCGATACCGTGTTGTCGGCATTGCGCTTGTAGGCGGTGGTAAAGGAATCCACCGTGCCAGGCGTGGTCAGGCGCACGCCGGCAGGGGTCCCGCCGGCAACGATCGGGTAGTTGATGCTCAGCGGGTGGGCCACCGGCAGCAATGGCTGGCCGGCAGTGCGCGTGGCTTCCAGGCTGGCAATCACGCGGGCCAGGAAGGCCCCGGCCTTGGGGAACGCGGCCACGGTGCTGCCGAAGCCGGTGCGTGCTTCGGCAAAGTCCACGCCGACGCTCAGCGCAATGCCGGGCACACCGCGGCGCGCGGCGAACAGCACGTTCATCACCGTGCCCGAGTGCGGGATGGAGTCCGACAGGTTCTCGCCGAAATTGGCCCCGGAGACGACCAGGTCCGGCGTGAAGCTGCTTTCCGGCCCGACGATCTTCAGGCCCATGGCGGTGGCGTCCACCGGCGAGCCGCTGCCCAGGTAGTCCGGGTTGGTGGCATTGAGCGCGCCGCCTGCGACAAAGGTGGTCTTGACCCGGTGCACGCAGAACGTGTCGGCGCTGCCGGCGAGCGGATCGACCACCAGCCGGGTGCGCCCGTCGGGCACGGCATAGGCAGCGCCCGAGCCGCTCTGGTTGCTGGCCGGCCCTACCGTGATGACGCGGTGGCCGGCGTCCTGCAGGGCCTTGCGGACCGCGCTGATGCCAGGTGCGGCGCAGCCGTCGTCATTGGTCAGCAGCACATTGAGTGCCTGGGCGGGGCTGGCCGCGGCAGCCAGTGCCGTGGCCGCGATACCGAGGGAAGCGAGCCGCAGGCGGGCGCGAAGTCGAAGCATGGGAACCTGTCTCCTTACTCTTATGCGTGGTGAAAGCAGTGCCCGGCCGCGCAGCGACGCCGCCAGGTTTGATAGATGCCGGGGCGGCACCGTCACGGCACCAGCAGGCCCCGTTCGCGCGCCAGCGTGATCGCCGTATCCTCGATCATGTCCTCCTGCCCGCCCACCAGCCGCTGCCGGCCGAGTTCCACCAGGATCTCGCGCGCGGGGATGCGGTATTTGGCCTCGGCGCGCTTGGCGAACAGCAGGAAGGACGAATACACGCCGGCATAGCCCAGCGTGAGCGCGTCGCGGTCGATGCGGATGGGGTGGTCCATGATCGGCACCACCAGGTCCTCGGCCACGTCGGCAATGCCGTATACGTCGACGCCGGTCTCGATGCCCATGCGCTCGCACACGGCCACCAGCACTTCCATCGGCGTATTGCCGGCACCGGCGCCCAGTCCCGCCGCGGCGGCGTCGATGCGGCTCGCGCCGCAGGCAATCGCGGCGAGCGAATTGGCCACGCCCATGGCAAGGTTGTGGTGACCGTGGAAGCCCAGCTCGGTCTCGGGGCGCAGCGCCTGCCGCACGGCGCCCAGCTTCTCGGTGACATCGTGCGGCAGCATGTGCCCGGCCGAGTCGGTGATATACAGGCAGTTGGCACCATAGCTCTCCATCAGCAGCGCCTGCTGCACCAGCGTCTGCACCGGTGCCATGTGCGCCATCATCAGAAAGCCCACGGTATCCATGCCCAGCTTGCGCGCCATGCCGATATGCTGCTCCGAGACATCGGCCTCGGTGCAGTGGGTGGCGACGCGGATGGTATGCACGCCGATCTCATGCGCCATGCGCAGGTGGTCGACGGTGCCGATGCCGGGCAGCAGCAGCGCGGAAACGCGCGCCTGCTTCAGTTCGCCCAGCACCGCGCGCAGGTATTCCTCATCGCTGTGCGCGGGGAAGCCGTAGTTGACCGAGGCGCCGCCCAGGCCATCGCCGTGGGTGACCTCGATCAGCGGCACGCCGGCGGCGTCCAGCCCGCGGGCAATGCCTTTCATCTGTTCCAGCGAGATCTGGTGGCGCTTCGGGTGCATGCCGTCGCGCAGGGTCATGTCGTGCAGGGTGATGCGTTGGACCATGGCTGGCTCCTCAGGCGTTGGCAGTTTCTTGCGCGCTGCCGGCGCGCATGGCGGCGGCGATGCACTCGGCGGTGCGGGCTGCCGAGGCGGTCATGATGTCCAGGTTGCCGGCATACTTCGGCAGGTAGTCGCCCAGGCCCTCAACCTCCAGGAAGATCGACACGCGCTTGCCGTCGAACACCGGGCCGTTCTTCAGCGTGTAGCCGGGCACGTACTTGCGCACTTCGGCAATCATGTCGTGGACCGAGGCGGTAATCGCGGCAACGTCGGGCGCATCGTCGGTCAGGCAGTGGATGGTGTCGCGCATGATCAGCGGCGGCTCGGCCGGGTTGATCACGATGATGGCCTTGCCCTGGCGCGCGCCGCCCACGGCTTCGATCGCGCCCGCCGTGGTGCGCGTGAACTCGTCGATATTGCGGCGCGTGCCGGGCCCGACCGAGCGCGACGACACCGTTGCCACGATCTCGCCATAGGCCACCGGCTGCACGCGCGATACCGCATACACCATGGGGATGGTGGCCTGCCCGCCGCACGTGACCATATTGACGTTCATCTCGTTGCTGCCGATATGGGCGTCCAGGTTGACCGGCGGCACGCAGAACGGCCCGATCGCCGCCGGCGTCAGGTCGATCACGCGCACGCCGCGCGCGGTCAGCCTGGCCGAGTGCTCAGCGTGGACGTAGGCGGAGGTGGCATCGAAGGCGATGCGGATATCGTCGGCCTCCAGGTGCGGCAGCAGGCCGTCGATGCCGTCGCTGGTGGTCTTCAGCCCGAGCTCGCGCGCACGCGCCAGGCCTTCGGAGGACGGCTCCACGCCGACCATCCAGACCGGTTCCAGGATGTCGCTGCGGCGCAGCTTGTAGAGCAGGTCGGTGCCGATATTGCCGGGCCCGATCAGGGCACATCGGATCTTGTTCATGAGGTCTCGCTTGGCAAAGTCAGGAAGTCAGGAAAGTCTTGGAAGTCAGCAGAACACGGCGCTGCAGCCGCCGATGCCGGTGATATGCATGGACAGCCGGTCGCCCGCCTGCACCGGAATCAGCGCCGCCAGCGAACCCGACAGGATGGTCTCGCCGGCCAGCAGGGGAATGCCGAAGCTGCCCAGGGTGTTGGCCAGCCATGCCACCGCGTCGGCGGGATGCCCCAGCGCGGCGCTGCCAAGCCCGGTGGCCACGCACTCGCCGTTCTTCTCAAGCGTCATCGCGCATGCGCCCAGGTCCAGCGCGTGCGGGCTGACGCGTTCCTCGCCGAGCACATAGACGCCGCAAGAGGCGTTGTCGGCGACGGTGTCCTCGATGCGGATGCGCCAATCCTGGATGCGCGAATCCACGATCTCGAAGCAGGCCGCCACCGCTTCGGTGGCGTCGAGCACATCGTCGCGCGTCACGCCCGGGCCGCGCAGGTCGCACCGCAGGAAGAAGGCAATCTCGCCCTCGGCGCGCGGCTGGATCAGGGTATCGGTGGGGATGGGCTGCCCGGCGGCGTACTGCATGCTCTGCAGCAGGATGCCGAAGTCCGGCTGGTGCACGTCCAGCATCTGCTGGACAGCCTCGCTGGTCACGCCGATCTTCTTGCCGGTGATGCGGTCGCCGGCCGCCAGCCGGTGGGCGATAAAGCCTTGCTGGATGCGATAGGCAGCGTGGACGTCGAGCCCCAGTCCGCGGCCGCTGAGCGGCGGCACCGGCGAGCGCGTGACCAGCGCATGGTGGAGTTCATTGCTGAGCGTGGTGATCAGGTCGGCGTTCATGGCAGGGGAGGGTCGGGCCGAACTGCCGCGGCGGCAGCGCGCCGCGGCAGTTCGGGTCAGGACAAAGTCAGAACGAATACTTGGCGTTGAAGGCCACGTAGTCGCGGTCAGCCAGCGGACGGTTGGCGATGTTGGCCCCGCCGATGAACGCGGCGTAGGTCAGGTTGAGCTCCAGGTTGTTCAGGTACTTGAAGGTCAGCCCAACGCTGGCGCGCTTGTCGCCATAGCCCATCAGCGTGCCGAAGGCGCCGGCCACCGCCGACTGGCCGCTGAACTGCTGAGCGTAGGTGAGCGGCACTGACATGTCCCAGCCATCGAACACATTGTTGTAGTTCAGCGACCAGCCCACCTGGAACGCCGCCGAGTTGCGGGTGTTCGACAGCTTGCTGAAGCCCATCACCGGGTCCACGTCCAGCACGTGCAGGTAGGCGACTTCGCCCAGCAGCGTCTGCGAGTCGGCCAGGAAGGTCGGGCCCACCGAGTAGATGGCAGAGAGCTGGCCCTGCAGCGCCTTGCCGCGCGTCGCGGTGGGCGAGCCGGCCACGTCCACCAGCATCGGCACGCCGTCCTTGTAGCTGACTTCACCGGCGACGTTGGCGCCCAGCACCTGCGTGGAGAAGCTGGCGCCGGTCAGGTTGATGCCGCCGTAGAACTTCTGCTGGTACTGCAGCGTGGGGAAGAGCGAGGTGACCACGCTCGGGTTCTTGTCGTGATAGCGCAGCTGGTAGAGTCCGATCTCGGTGCTTTCAAATACGCGGAAGCGCGCGCCCACGCCCCATTGCCCCCAGTCCGAGGGGCGGATATCCGGGCCGCGCGGGATATTGAAGCCGGGTCCGATGATGAACTCCGCGCCCGGGCCGACCACGTCGGAGGTGCTGAAATAGCTGCCCGGTGCGAAGATCTGGTTCGGCTTGTAGGTGAACTGGTAATAGCCCATCACGCTGAATGCCGGCGTGACCTGCAGCTGCAGCGACGCCTGTGGCACCGGCAGCAGGATGTCCTTGACCTCGGCGCCCGGCACGAAGGCCTTGGTGGCATCGGCAGGCCCTTGCGCGCCGGCGATATTGGCGAAGAACAGGCTCTCGCCCCAGGCGACCACCTGATTGCCCAGCTTGAAGCTCAGCTGCGTGCTGCCGATCGGCGTCGCGCCATAGACATAGGCATCGAGCAGTTGTGCGCGGTGCTCGTGATAGTCCTTCGCGGAGTCGGTGAACTGGTTGAACGGGCCGCTGTGGTTGACCGTGAACGGCGCATTGTTCGAGTTGGTGCCGCTGTAGGCCCAGTCCTGGAACACGCTGCCGCGCACCAGTGCCCCGAAGGCATCGTGCTTGAGATGCGCTTCGCCCAGCAGCGAGACGCGGTTGGCGATCATGTCGCCGCGCTTGAAGTTGCGGTCGCCATCGTCGCCGTTGATATTGGCCGGGCTCAGCAGCGTGTTGCTCTGGTGGCCGGTGCGCACTGCCGCCCCGTAGGAGGCGGTGACGCTGTAGTCGAGCGTGGTGTCGTGGCCAAGGTCGATGGTTTCTCCCGCCCTGGCTGGCGTTGCAAGCAGCGCGGCCAGTGCCGCCGCGGCAGCGATTGGCCGCAGCCGGTTGCGGCGTTTCAGTGGGCCGAATGGTGAATGGTGCATGGTGGTCTCCCCGTGGTGTCGGTGTTGGTTCATTGCCTGGCACTTCGAATGGCGCTCGCCTGGCCGCAAGCGTAGAGAGGGGCAGCCATGCACAAATCGGCAGAACGGACTAGTCCACTGAATCACTGAAATTGGTCGGTGCCTGCCATGTCATGCGGGCGCATCGCGTCGTTGCAAATGCTCGCAATAGCCGTGCTATGGCTGCGCTTTGCGCCTAGCGCTGCATCCCGCATGACATGTCCTTCACCTCCCATTTCAATGATTCAGTGGACTAGCGTTTTCCCTACGGGCGGCCGCTCAGCCGCGATTGAGCGAAGCCGCGTCGAGGAAGGCCGGGCGCTCGCCGCCACCGTCGATCACGAGATTGGCGCCCGACACGTACGACGCCTGCGGCGATGCCAGGAACAGGCACGCGCCGGCGATGTCGTCCGGGTGCGCGAGCCGGCCCAGCGGCACCGTCGCGGCCATGGTGCGCAACGCCTCGGGGTCGCCGTAGTGCTGCTGCTGCGAGGTGTCGGTCAGCACCATGCCCGGGCTGACCGCGGCAACGCGCACCTTGGGCGCCCATTCCACCGCGAGCGTGCGCACCGCATTGAGGATGCCGGCCTTGGCGGCACCATAGGCCGCCGTGCCGGGCGAGGGACGCAGCGCGCTGACGCTGCTCACGAACAGCTGCGTGCCGCCGCCAGCCTGTTGCTGCATGCGTGCATTGGCGCGCTGCGCGAGCTGCAGCGGCGCCACCAGGTTGAGCCGGATCACCGATTCCAGCAGCCGTGGCGAGGCCTCCGCGACCAGCGCGAACGGCGAGCCGCCGGCGTTGTGGATGACCACGTCGAGCGTGGGGCTGGCCTGCGCGATCTGCGCCAGCATGGCATCGACCTGTTCGATGTCGCGGATGTCCGCCGGGATGAAGCGGGCGCTGCGGCCATCCGCGGCCGGCAGTTCGCTGTCGTCAGCGGGTGCCGTGCGGCCGCACACGAAGACCTGCGCGCCGGCGCGCAGGAAGGCCTCGCTGATGGCGCGGCCGATGCCGCGCATGCCGCCCGTGACCAGCACGGTCTGGCCGGTGTAATCGAATCCTGTCATGGGTCCCCCTTGATGCATGGAGCGCCCATCGTAGGAGAAGTGGCCGTCCGGCTCGTAGTCCGAATGAACGATGCCCGCGCTGGCGGCGCTGCGCAATATGCTGGGCAAACCACGGGAGACGCCCTCATGTCCGCTTCGTCACAGCACACGCCTTTGTCCCCACACCCGAAGCTGCCGGTCGGGCGCTTCATCACCACGTCCACGGGCCTGCGCCTGCACTGCCTGGACTCCGGCAGCGGCGAGCCGGTGGTCTTTATCCACGGCAGCGGACCGGGTGCGAGCGGGCACAGCAACTTCCGCCACAACGTGCCGGCCTTCGCCGAGGCGGGTTTTCGCACCGTGGTGGTGGACCTGCCCGGGTATGGCCTGTCGTCCAAGCCGGACGATGTCGAGTACACCCTGGACTTCTTCGTCGCCGCGCTGCGTGAGCAGTTGCTGGCACTGGAGCTGCCGCGCTGCGTGCTGGTGGGCAATTCGCTTGGCGGCGCCATCGCGCTGCAGTACGCGCTGGACTTCCCGGAGCATGTCAGCCGCCTGGTGATGATGGCGCCCGGCGGCGTGGAAGAGCGGGAAACCTATTTCCAGATGGAGGGCATCCAGCGCATGGTGTCGCTGTTTACCGGCGGCCACATGAACCCGGACACCATGCGGCAGCTGCTGCAACTGCTGGTGCACGACGCCAGCCTGGTCACCGACGCGCTGGTCGACGAGCGCATGGCCGTGTGCCGCGAGCAGCCGCGCGAGGTGCTGGCCACCATGAATGTGCCCAACCTGACCGCGCGGCTGGGCGAGATCCGGTGCCCGGTGCTGGGCTTCTGGGGCACGGAAGACCAGTTCAATCCCGCCTCGGGCGCCACCAAATTCCTGGCCGGCTGTGCCGACGCGCGCTTTGTCATGATCAACCGCTGCGGCCACTGGGTGATGGTTGAGCACGCGGCCTATTTCAACCGTGAATGTCTCGGCTTCCTGGCGGATACCGCCCAGGGCGGCGCGGCATAATTGGCTCGCACGCCCACACAACAAGACCCAGGAGACATCATGGAATACCCGTATAGCCTGTTCGACCTGCGCGGCAAGGTTGCCGCCATCACCGGTGCCGCGCGCGGCATCGGCGCGGAAACCGCCCGCGTGCTGGCCGCGGCCGGCGCGAAGGTCGCGGTGCTTGACGTACTGGAAGCCGACGGCAAGGCCACTGCCGAAGCCATCTGCGCCGAAGGCGGCGAGGCCGCGTTCTGGAAGCTCGACGTCACCAGCGAAAGCGACGTGGCACGCGTGTTCGCGGAGATCGCGGCGCGCTTCGGCGGCCTTGGCATCCTGGTGAACAACGCCGGCATCGAAGGGCCCAATGCGCCGACCCATGAACTGGCGCTGGAACAATGGCAGCAGGTCATGGCAGTGAACGTGACCGGCACCTTCCTGTGCACCAAGCACGCCATCGGGCACATGGAGCGCGCCGGCGGCGGTGCCATTGTCAATGTGTCGTCGATGTACGGCATCGCCGGCGGGCCGGACGTGCCGCCTTATCACGCGTCCAAGGCCGCGGTGCGGATGATGGCCAAGACCGATGCCATGCTCTACGCCGGCAAGGGGATTCGCGCCAACTCGATCCATCCCGGCTATATCCGCACGCCGATGCTCGAACACGTGGCCCAGGCCTCGGGGCAGGGCGAGGCGCTGTTTGACTATCTTGGCGGGCAGACCCCCGCGGGCAAGGTGGGCCAGCCGCGCGACATCGCCGCGGGCATCCTGTACCTCGTGTCCGACGCCGGGCGCTACGTCACCGGCGCCGAACTGGTGATCGACGGCGGCTACACCGCACGCTAGAGCAACCACACAAGGAGAACCCCATGCCCGATAGCGCCGCGATGAAAGCCACGCTGCTCGCCTATGTCGAACGCTTCAATGCCGGTGACGCGCAGGGCGTTGCCGCGCTCTACGCCGACGATGCCACGGTGGAAGACCCGGTCGGCGCGCAGCCGATCGCCGGCAAGCCGGCCATCCTGACCTTCTACCAGCACACCACCGCGCTGGGCGCGCGCCTGGAGGTGGTGGCGCCGCCGCGCGGTTCGCACGGCGACGCCGCCGCGCTGACCTTTGCCGTGCACGCCCGCCTGGAAGGGCGGCCGGCCCGCATCGACGTGACCGACATCATGACGTTCGGCGCAGATGGCCGCATCCGCAGCATGCGCGCCCACTGGGGGCCGGACGACGTGCATTTCCTGTAGGCCGGCCGCGCCCATGGCCCGCCACACCCGCGAGGATGCCGCCGTCACGCGGGCGCGCATCCTGGCCAGTGCACTGCAACTGATCCGGCACCGCGGCCTGCATTGCGTCACCGTGGACGACGTGGCCCGCGCCATCGGCATGACGCGCGGGGCCGTTTATGGGCATTTCCATTCCCGCACCGAGCTGCTGGGCGCGCTGCTGTCGTGCGCCGAGGCTGACTTCACCGCCCGCCTCGCGCCGCTGGCACAGGGCCGCGCCGGCAGCGGGCCAGGCACGCTGGAGCAGGCGCTGGCCGCCTTGCTCCATGGCGATGACCTGGCGCGCCACGTCAGCCTGCTGGCGGCGCTGCTGCAGCACAAGTGCGGCGACGACTGTGAGCTTTGCCCGCTGCGCGACCGCGTGCTGGTGGGCGTTGAGACGCTGCGCGCAACCTTCGCTGACCTGCTGCCGGCCCCCGGCCTGGCCAGCCTGCTGGTGGCGCACCTGTGGGGCCTGCTGAGCGCGCACGCCATGCACCTGGCTCCGTCTGGTCTGTCCGGCTGTGCCGCAGCGCTGGCCCGGCTGTATCAAGGGCTTGATGTGCCGCCGCATCCGGCCCTGTCCACCATCCCTTCCTGTCGACCCGACGTCACTTTCGCTCCGGCGCTGCTGCGGGATACCCCTTAGTCTGCTCGGACGAAGAGTTTCGGGCCGGCGCTGACTACGATGCTTTCAAAGGCATGGAAACCCAGCAAGGGTGCGGAGGAGACAGCAATGAAGCGGCTCGGATTTCGTTGGGCGGCAGGCCTGGCCGGGGCCGGCGCCGCAATGGGCGCGGCCTGGGCGATTGCCGTGGGCGGTGACCTTGCCACCGCGCATGGCAGCCCGGACGAGATGCCTCCTGTCAGCATGGCCTCCGCCGACGCGGCGCAGGACCACTGCGACGACGCCTGCGTGCGCAGCCGCGGCACCGCGGCGTTGGTGGTGCTAAGCCAGAGACCTCCGCAATGACCTGTCGAACGGCCTGCATCTGCAGGCCGTTCGACTAATACCTGCCTGTCAGCATCGGCCAGCCTGCCGTTGCGCACTCAGCGCTTCCGCGCGCGCCTTGACGTCCCGTGCCACCTGGTCGAACCCCTGCTTCACCCAGGCGCCGTGCTCGCGCATGATGGTCTCCGCATTCAGCCCCAGGAACAGGTCAGTGGTGAAGTAGCGGGTGCGCCCGGGCCCGACGGCCTCCAGATACTGGTCGCGCCGGGCAGCGTCCTTGTTCTCGTCGGTGGGGCGCTGCTCCCACGAGAGCAGGCGCTCCGGCTCCCACGCCACCAGGTACTCGTTGACCGGGATGACCTGGTCGGTGCCCGGGATACGCACCTGCATGTACACCAGGTCGCCGAGCCGGCCGGTGGTCTCCAGCCCCGGGCAGAACGTATTCCATTCCGCGTAGCGCGCAAAGTCGGTCAGCACTTCCCACACCAGCGCTACCGGCGCGTCGATCTCCACCTGGATCGACGTCACGAGATTCTCCGCTTTGGCCATTGGCCCCTCCTTCATGAAAGTCATTGGGAAGGGACACACTAGAGCCGTGTGACTGCGGTTCGCATACCCCGAACGGACGAGTCCGGGTGGACGAAGGCGATGTTGTCGAGGTAATGCAGGGTCAGGCCTCGGGTTCGTGGCAAACCACTTCGATGTTGTGCCCGTCCGGACCAATGACGAAAGCAGCATAGTAGTTCGCGTGGTAGTGCGGGCGCAGACCAGGCGCACCATTGTCTTTGCCACCCGCCTCCAGAGCCGCGCGATAGAAAGCTTCGACTTGCTGGCGATTCTCGGCGGTGAACGCCAGGTGAAGATGCGCCGGATTCTCCTCGGTTTGGTACAGGCACAATGAAGCCTTACCCTTTGGGCTAAGCTCGACACCGTACGTCGGCGGCCCCTCCGAGGCAACAGCTACGCCGAGCGGTTCGAGTGCCTTGAGGAAGAACGCTTTGCTCGCTGCATAGTCGCTGACTCCGAATTTGACGTGGTCAAACATGAGTTCTCCTGAAAGCTGAGCATTCGCCGGACTGCAGGCCGGCCCATCTGAAACAAGGTTGCACGGAGCATGACTCCTTGTCATGCCGGGAAGCGAGCCACCTTGTTCTCCAAAGGCAGATCGAGCCCGCGTGCGAGGCTCCATATTATCTCCCACCCTGGTATCCCAGCCAATGTGGCGCCGCAGCTCGATCTCCTCCGCGAGCAGGGCCGATGCTGCCCGTGGCGTGGCCATTGTCCCTTTCCATTTGAGAAAGGAAGGTGGAGAAAGCCGCGATTCCAGCCCGGCCCGCCTTCCCCTCATCATGTCTGTGGCGCAGCAACGCGGCAGATGCCTGCCGCCCTTCGACCGCAGCTCGTCCTTACGCGCCAGTGCGATGAGCCGTGCCTCACATCGGCACGCTGCGGCCGACCCGAAAACCTCGAAGTCACGCCAATGAAGATCGTATTCCTGGACCGTTCCACCATCTCGCCGCAGACCACGCTGCGAGCGCTGCCGTTCCCGCATGAGCTCGAACTCTACGGGGAAACGGCTGACGAGGACGTCGCCGCGCGCATCGCCGCCGCGGACGTGGTCATCACGAACAAGGTGAAGCTGGATGCCCGGCAGCTTGAGCAGGCACCGAACCTGAAGCTCATCGCCATTGCGGCGACCGGCACCGATGTTGTCGACCTGCAAGCCTGTTCCGCCCGCGGCATCGTCGTGTCCAACATCCGCAACTATGCCGTCCATACGGTGCCGGAACATACCTTTGCCCTGATCTTCGCGCTGCGGCGAAGCCTGGCCGCCTACCACGATGCGGTCCGGCGCGGCCGCTGGCAGGAATCCGGGGCCTTCTGCTTCTTTGACTACCCGATCAAGGACTTGCACGGGTCGGTGCTTGGCATCGTCGGCGATGGCGTGCTCGGTCAATCGGTGGCCAGGATGGCGAGTGCGCTGGGCATGCAACCGCTCTTTGCCGCCTACAAGGGACGCGAGGGCATGGGACCGCTCTACACGCCTTTCGACGAGGTGCTGCGTCGTAGCGACATCATCACCTTGCATTGCCCGCTGGTGGCGCAGACACGCAACCTGATCGACACCGCGGAGTTCTCGAAGATGGAACGGCGTCCGTTGCTGATCAACACCGCCCGAGGCGGGCTGGTCAATGAAGCGGCGCTGGTGGAAGCGCTGCAATCCGGAAAGGTGGCCGGGGCCGGCTTTGACGTTGCGACGCAGGAGCCGCCCGGCGCGGAGCACCCGTTCCATCAGTTGAAGGATGCGCCGAACTTCATCCTGACCCCGCACGTTGCATGGGCCAGCGACGAGGCCGTGCAAGGCCTGGCCGACCAGCTTGTCGACAACATCTGTGCCTTCGCGCAAGGAGCGCCCAGGAACGTTGTGGCCGGATGACGTGCCCGCCATGGAGCCCACAATGAAAGCAGCAGGACTCAAGGTGCTGGTTGCACCTGACTCGTTCAAAGGCAGCCTCTGCGCGACGGAGGTGGCGGATCGTATCCGCGCCGGCATCCGGCGCGCGGTGCCTGGTGCGGATGTCACGGTCGCACCGATTGCCGATGGCGGCGAAGGGACCGCCGAAGTCCTGGCGGCCTCGCTTGCGGGCATGTGGGAGGAGGTGGTTGCCACCGATGCCAATGGCGTGCCAAAGCCGGTGCGGTACTTCCGCGGCCGCACGCAGGAGTTTGGCGAGCTCGCGATCGTCGAGGTGGCTGAAGTTGTCGGCCTTCCGCACGCCCTGGTGTCGCCGGGGCAACGCACGACCAGGGGAGTCGGCCATGTCATCCGGGCGATCGCTGAGCGGGGTGTCGATACCATCGCGATCGGGCTGGGTGGTTCTTCCACCAATGACGCAGGTGCCGGCCTGCTGGCGGAAACCGGTTTTTGCTTTACCGATGCGCAGGGCAACGCATTGTGGCCAAGCCTGGATACGCTGGACGCGATCGGCGCCGCAACGTATCAGCGGCCTGCGCAGCTTGGCGGCGTCCGGCTGCTGGGACTCTCGGACGTCAACAATCCGCTCTGCGGACCAAACGGCGCGACCTTTGTCTTCGGCCCGCAGAAGGGCGTGCAAGACCTGGCCGCTGCGGATGCCCGGCTGGAACGGTTTGCAAAGCGATGCGCGGCCGTCGTCGGGCTGGATGTTGCCGATGTGCAAGGCAGCGGCGCCGCCGGCGGCATCGGCTTTGCGTTGCGCCTGCTCGGTGCCGAGATCGTGCCCGGCGCGGCCTTTGTGCTGGGTGCTGCCGGCCTCGATGCCGGGCTCGGCGCCTTCGACTGGGTCATTACCGGCGAGGGACGGTCCGATGCGCAGACCATGATGGGGAAAGGTCCTGCCATGATCGCGCGCATGGCGCGCCAGGCGGGTGTACCGGTGACGCTGCTCTCAGGGGCCGTCGAGCCCGATGCCGGGCTGGCCGAAGCCTTCGACGGGTGCATCTCGATTCAGCAGGGACCGGTATCGATCCGCTTTGCGATGGAGCATGCGGCGGCATTGCTTGAGGATGCGGCGTGCCAGCTTGCGCGCCTGTATGTCGCCGCCAGCCGCCAGGAGAATCGCCTGGGCGTATAGCAAAAGAGTCTCCCCGTCGGGGGAGACCCTCCACGCATTGAAGACGCTTAGTCCGCGCGAATATTCGATGCCTTGACCACACGCGACCAGGACGCCAGTTCCTGATCGACGAACTTGCCCAGCTCCTGCGGCCCCATGTAGGCAGCGAAGGCACCTTGTTCCTCGATCTTCTTCCTGTACGTGTCGCTGGCCACGATCTTCTTCACCTCCTGGGACAAGCGCTCGACGATGGCTGGCGGGGTATTCGCCGGCGCAAACAGTGCAAACCAGGATTCCACCTCATAGCCCGGCAGGCCAGCCTCCGCGGTGGTCGGCACATTGGGCATGGAGGGATGGCGCTTCGGTCCGGCATAGGCAAGCGCCTTGATCTTGCCCGCCTGCACATGCCCGATCACGCTCGGCGGGGTCGTGATGAACATGTCGACCTGCCCGCTGATCAGGTCGGTGACCACGGGCCCGGCGCCCTTGTACGGTACGTGCGTCATCGGCACCTTGGTCTGCCGCGCCAGCATCTCGCCGGCGATATGCTGGATCGAGCCATTGCCGGACGAGGCATAGAACAGGCCCTTGCCATTGCTCTTGCCGTAGGCGACCAGTTCGGCTATCGATGTCGCGGGCAGCTTGCCGCTGACGGCGATGACGTGCGGCGCGCGCATGACCAGCGCCACCGGGACGAAGCTGGACGGCTTCCAGCGGATCTGCGGGAACAGCGCCGGATTACCGACGTGGTAGCCGGAATACTGGAGCAGCAGGGTATAGCCGTCCGGCGCGGCGCGCGCCACGGCTTCGGTGCCGATATTGCCGCTGGCACCGGGCTTGTTGTCCACGACCACGGGCTGGCCAAGCGCGGCCTGCAGTTGTTCGCCAACCAGGCGGGCCACGATATCGGTGGATCCGGCCGGTGCGCTGGGCACCACCAGGGTGACCGGCTTGCTGGGGTAGGCGTTGGCGCTGTGGGCCGGGGCGGCCGCAGCCAGGGCTGCCAGGGCGGCCGCGGCGATCGTCATGCGTTTCATGGGTGTCTCCTCCGTCGTCTTGTCGGGTTGGCCGATCTTCAGTCGACCAGTTCTGATATCTCGATCAGGTTCAGGTCCGGATCGCGCACGTAGACCGAGCGGATCTTCTGCGTGGCGCCGGTGCGCGCCACAGGTCCTTCGACAATGGGCCACTGGCATCGCTGAAGATGGGCGATGACGTCGTCGAGCAGGACGGAAGCGATAAAGCAAAGATCGAGTGCGCCGGGAACGGGCAGGTGTGCCTTGGGCTCGAACTCGGCGCCGCGCTGGTGGAGATTGATCTTCTGGTTGCCGAAGCGGAAAGCCAGGCGACCGTTGCCGAAGGTTTCAGGCTGCATCTGCATGACTTCGGTATAGAAGTGCCGCGTGGCTTCGAGGTCAACACAGGTGAGCACCAGGTGGTCAAGATGGTCGATCAGGGACATGATGGTTTCCAGGTAGATGTCAGGGCTGGAAGGCCCGCTGTTCGGGAATCGCGTCGGCGGCAGGCATCGGATGCAGGTCGAGGCGGCGGCCGGCCTTCAGCAGCTGGCTTGGGACGTCATGGCCGATCAGGCCCGGCAAGCGCGCGGCGGCGTGCAGGATGGCTGCCAGGTCGACGCCGGTGTCATAGCCGTCCAGTTCAAGCATATGGACGAGTTCTTCGGTGCAGACATTGCCGGTCGCGCCCGGGGCATACGGGCAGCCACCGAGGCCGCCCAGCGAAGCGTCGAAGCGGTCGATGCCCTGGTCCAGCGCGGCGAGCGTGTTGGCCAGCGCCAGGCCCCGGGTATTGTGGAAATGCAGGGTCAGCGCCAGGCTGGGGAACTGCCGCCGCGCGGCTTCGCACAGCCTGGCGACCTGGGACGGGAACGCCATGCCAGTGGTGTCGCACAGCGTCACGCCGTGAACCCCCAGGTCAGCGAAGCGCTGCATCCAGCCCAGCACGTTTTCCAGCGGCACGTCGCCCTCCATCGGGCAACCCATCGCGGTCGACAGCGAGACGTTGATCGCGGTCGGCGTCTCCCTGACCACGCGGATGACGTCGGCAAGCTGGGCAAACGATTGCTCGCGCGACATGCGCAGGTTGGTGCGGTTGTGGCTTTCGCTGACCGACATCACCAGGTTGACCTCGTCCACCTGGCAGGAAAGCGCGCGCTCCGCGCCGCGCACGTTCGGCACCAGCACCGTGTAGACCACACCTTCGCGCCGCGCGATGCGATGCATCACCGCTTCCGCGTCGCGCAGCGCGGGAATCGCCTTGGGCGAGGTGAAGGAAGTCACCTCAATCCTGGCGTAGCCGCATGCGCTCAGGGCGTCGATCAGGGCGACCTTGTCATCGGTCTCGACAAAGCGGGCCTCGTTCTGGAAGCCATCTCGCGTGGCGACCTCATTTATGTACACCTTCGTGGCAGTCATGCCGGTCTCCTTGTCAGATGATCCCTGCCGCGCGCCATGCCTCGCGCTGCGCCGCGCCGATGCCAAGGCCTTCCAGCACCGCGTCGGTATGCTGGCCAAGCGCAGGGGCGGGGTTGGGCAGTTCGCCGGGGGTGGCGCTCAGCTTCGGCACGATGCCGGGCAACTGGACGGGTGTGCCGTCCGGCAATTGCGCGTCCAGGATCATGTCGCGCGCGCGGTAGTGCGGATCGCTGGCGATATCGGCGATGTCGTAGATCTTGCCCGCGGGGATGCGGGCGCCATTGAGGGCGTCGAGGGCGGCTTCGAGGCTGCGCTGTGCCGCCCATTCGCCAATGGCGGCGTCGAGCATCTCGACCTGGCTGACCCGCCCGTCGTTGTGGGCCAGGGCAGGGTCGTCGCGCAGGTCGGGGCGCTCGATCATGTCCATCAGCCGCCTGAAGATGCCATCGCCATTGCCGGCGATCAGCACGTACTTGCCGTCGGCGCAGCGGTACGCATTGGTCGGCGCGATGCCGGGAAGACTGCTGCCGGCCGCTTGCCGCACGGTGCCGAACACCGAGTATTCCGGCAGCAGGCTCTCCATCATGCTGAATACCGACTCGTACAGGGCCACATCCACGACCTGGCCCTGGCCGCCGTTCTGCTCCCGGTGCCGCAACGCCAGCAGGATGCCGATCACACCGTGCAGGGCGGACAGGGAATCCCCGATCGATACCCCCACACGCACCGGAGTGCGGCCCGGCTCGCCGCTCAGGTGGCGCAAGCCGCCCATCGCTTCGCCAATGACGCCGAAGCCTGGCCGGTCGCGATAGGGACCGGTCTGGCCATAGCCGGACACGCGCAGCATCACCAGCCCCGGGTTGGCCGCCCGCAGGCTGTCCCAGCCCAGGCCCCAGCCTTCCAGCGTGCCCGGGCGGAAGTTCTCGATCAGCACGTCGCTTTGCGCGGCCAGCCTGCGCACGACTTCCTGGCCTTGCGGCGTGCGCAGGTCCAGCGTGACGGATTGCTTGTCGCGAGACTGTGCCTCCCACCAGACCGAGGTGCCTTCGTGCAACAGCCGCCACTTGCGCAGCGGATCGCCTGTGCCCGGCGGCTCGACCTTGATGACTTCCGCGCCGAATGCCGCCAGCATGCGCGCGGCAAACGGCCCCGCGATCAGTTGTCCCAGTTCCAGGACGCGAACGCCGGCAAGGGGCTTTGACTTGCTTGTTTCCATCTCCATGGCTCCTGCTGTGTGCTGGAGATAGTGGGTCAAAAGCCGTTGCCTGGTAATCGATGGATTCTCAACCGTCCTTTCCTTGCGGGAAAAGGTGGTCTATATCGCCTAACGGGAGCCCCGCGCTCGGTACAACCCGCCGCTTTGTCAGCTATCCCAGGCGGATCAAGGCTTGCATTGAGATGCCGGGAGCCGGGCGTGCCGTTTGACAAGGCGCGATCGGCTTACTAGCCTTTCCTGACTTTCAATCCTGTCGGCGCGCGATGCCAGCGTCGCCATGTCTTGCAGCGAAGGCAATACCATGATCAATCCTGCCCATTTCGATCTCCAGTCCCTCCGTGTCTTCCAGCTGGTGGCCCAATGCGGCGGGTTGACGCAGGCGGCGAACAAGTCACACATGACGCTCTCGGCCCTGAGCAAACGGATCGCGGACCTTGAGCGCACGGTGGGATGCGCACTGTTCCTGCGCGTTCGGCGCGGGCTTGAGCTGACGCCCGCTGGCCATGAGCTTGTCCAGCATGCGCGCATGGTGCTCGACAAGGTCAACCAGATGGCGGGGGAGATGAGCGACTTCGCCGTTGGCGTGCGCGGACACGTCAAGGTCTGGGCCAATACGTCAGCCGTGATCCAGTTTCTTCCGCACGACCTGGCGAGCTTTTTGGCCTCGCAGCCGATGATCAGGATCAGCCTGGAGGAGCGCCTGAGCCAGGACGTGGTGGTGGCGCTGCTGTCCGGTGAAACCGATATCGGCGTGTTCGCCGACAACGTGCCGGCTTATGACGTCAGGAAGTCTGTCTATCGGCGTGACCGCCTGGTCGTCCTGGTGCCTGCCGGACATCCACTGGCCGGGCGGTCGGAAGTGAGTTTCGACGAAACCCTGGAGTACGACTTTGTCGGCCTCAACCAGGGCAGCTCGCTGCTGCAGCGTCTGACCGACGCTGCATCGGCACTGGACAAAGTCGTGCGGCTGAGGATCCAGGTCAGCAGCTTCGATGCGATCTGCCGGATGATCGAGGCGGGGTTGGGCATCGGTGTCCTGCCAGATGGCGCGGTCCGGCCCGAATTGCTGGGGGCGGGGCTGCATGCCGTGTACCTGTCCGACGCCTGGGCATCGCGCATTCTCTGGCTGGGCGTGAGGGACGAAGCTGGTCTCCTGCCGGAGGCAAGGACGCTGCTGGAGCATCTGCGTGCAGCGGGGTCGGCCAGCGCGAGTCGCTGATGACACGGATGTGCCGTGATGCCGAATTGCGTCAATCACGATCCTCAAGGCGCGCGATGAATTCCTGACTTGGAGGGCGAATTTGTTGGACTGCTCCTCACCGGTTGCTCACTGTCTCTTGCCGACCCAGAGCGGTCTTACCGGAGTTCGTTATCGGGGGGGCGTTTGCGGAATCAGAGCAGCCACTCATGGTGAGTGTCTGATCAGAACATCGTTGGAATCAGGCATGACCAATCTCCCAGGGGTGCGTGTCTGACAAGAAAGGCACGACAGGAAGCGGCTGCGGCGTTTCGCACGGAAGGGACCTCCATACTTTCAGCCTACCTCAGTCCCCGGGTTCAAATAGGCCTCCAGTTCACGTGATGCCGTAGAACAGCGCTCTATCAGAAAGTCGAGGAGCGCCCGGACGCGCGGCGCCATGTACCGGCTACGTTGATACAGGGCATGCACCGGGACATCCGGAGACCGCCACTCGGGCATCAGAATATTCAATTTTCCCGCGCGCAGATCCGCCCCTATGTCCCATACCGATTTCATTGCTATCCCGTAACCCGCTACTGCCCACTCACGTGCGAGCGCGCCGTCATTCGTCTCTCGGGAACTTGCCAGTGGCAAGGTATAACTCTCGACCTCGCCGCCGCGCGTAAACCGCCAGTCATTCGTAAGCCCAACTGCGGTCCCCAGGACGATGCAATCGAAGCGCGCCAGATCCCGCGGGTGATCGGGCGCACCGTGCGTCGCCACATACTCCGGCGACGCACAAAGCACGCGTCGATTAGACGCGAGGCGCCGCGCGACAAGGGAGCTATCGGGGGGCACGCCAAACCGGATGGCAAGGTCAATGTCGTCGAGCAGCAGATTCGACAACGAATCGGACAGCACCAGGGCGAAAGTCACCTCCGGATATTGCACGTTGAATTCATCAAGCCAGCCCTTGAGGACGTGACGGCCGAAATCGGAGGTCGCCGAAATCCGCACCTTCCCGCGAACAACACTCCGGCCGGCCTGTAGCGCGGCATGGGCATCTTCCAGGGCCTGAAGCGCCTGCTGGCAATGGAGCAGGTACATTCGCCCCTCCTCCGTGAGCCGCAACTGGCGCGTCGTGCGCTCAAATAGCCGCGTCTTCAGGGTCGCCTCCAGCTTGACAAGACGTGCGCTCGCCGCTGCGGGAGAAAGTCCCAGCTTCCGTCCCGCGGCCGATAGCCCACCCAGGTTTGCCGCTTCAACAAAAAGCCGGATGTCGCCGAGGTTCTCCACGATATTTCCGTTCTTTTTGAAGATGATTCAAATGGTAGGCCAATTATCAAAGCCCGGCAGACTTTGCACAATGTGCCACATCAGCAATCGGCCAACGACCCCTCATGAAGCTCGATCACGCAACCATTGTTACCCGTGACCTCGAAGGTGCGCGGCGCTTCCTTTGCCGTGTCATCGGCCTGAGCGAAGGTCCGCGGCCTCCTTTCCGGATAGAGGGCCACTGGCTGTATACGGACGGGCAACCGGTCATCCATCTGGTCGAAGCGACTCTTCCAGCCCTTGCTGGCAAGACCTCGTCTCGTATCGACCACATTGCACTGCGTGTCGATGACGACGCGGAGTGGACGGCACTCGTTGATCGGATGGAATCAAACAACGTTCCCTACCAACTCGCCGAGGTACCGCTTGCGAACGAACTCCAACTCTTCATCTCGCTGGCTCCTGGTGTCGTCGTCGAATTCGTAACCCGGTCAGGCAGTTCCATTTCAACCATCGTCAACTAATTCCGAAGATCCGCAATCATGTCGACAAGCGTCTCGCCACTTTTCACGCCGACCGTTCTCGCCGGCCAAACACTTGCTCATCGCGTCGTCATGGCGCCCATGACGCGTGCGCGCAGCACCCAGCCCGGTGACGTACCCAACGCGATGAACGCCCGCTACTACGCCCAGCGTGCCGGCGCCGCGCTTATCGTGACTGAGGCCACCCAGATCTCGCCCCAAGGCAAGGGCTATTCATTCACTCCCGGGATCTACAGCCCCGAGCAGGTCGCCGGATGGCGACTGGTGACAGACGCGGTCCACGCCGCCGGCGGCCGAATCTTCTTGCAGCTCTGGCACGTTGGCCGCATGTCCCACCCGGACTTTCACAACGGCGAACTGCCGGTGGCGCCCTCAGCAGTCCCATTCGAAGGCCAGATCTGGAAGGTCAACCCGGCCACGGGCGTTGGCACCATGGTCGCCAGCCCGACCCCGCGCGCGCTGACGCGCGACGAGATCAGCGGCGTCGTGGCGGAGTTCCGCCAGGCTGCTCGCCATGCCATGGATGCGGGCTTCGACGGTGTCGAGATCCACGGCGCCAATGGCTACCTCATCGACCAGTTCCTGCGTACGACTTCGAACGTCCGCTCCGACGAGTATGGCGGTACGCGCGAGAACCGCCTGCGCTTTCTCAAGGAAGTCGTCAACGCCGTGGCGGACGAGGCCGGAGCCGATCGCACCGCCATCCGCCTCGCCCCGTTCCTGACCGCGCGTGGCATGGCCTGTCCCGACATCCTGCCGACCATTCTCGACGCGGCCGAATTTTTGCAGGCACGCGGCATTGCCTATCTGCATCTGGTCGAGGCGGACTGGGACGATGCTCCGCAATTCACCGAGGCATTCCGCCGGTCCATCCGCGCCCGGTTCAAGCGGCCGATCATTGTCGCGGGGAACTACGACAAGGCGCGTGCCGATTGGGTTCTGTCCAAAGGCTACGCCGACCTGGTTGCCTTCGGCCGGCCGTTTGTGGCCAATCCGGACTTACCGCGCCGCCTTGCCGATGGCCTGCCGCTAGCTACCTTCGACGCCAGCACTCTGTTCGGCGGCGGCGAGCGAGGCTATACCGACCATCCCGCTTTGCCGGGAGCGGATATTTCCGGCCGGGCCGTGGACGCCGTCAGCCTTGCGTGAGTGCCGCCGGCCGCAATGTAACCAGTCATCCGGGGCGGGTTCAATATATCCGCGCGCCAATGCAAGTTCATCTCGACACAAGGAAGAGAAAATGTTTGATTATCGTGGCTCGACCGCTCTGATTACAGGAGCATCGAAAGGACTAGGGAAGGTCTTCGCTGAGACACTTGCGGCACGAGGCATGAACCTGGTGCTGGTGGCCCGGTCTGGTGACGCTTTGCGTGCTTTGGCGAAAGAGCTTACCGAAAAATACGGCGTGCAGTGCTTCCCGCTCAACGCCGACCTGGCCAATCCCGACGCCGCCATCCGGATCGGTGAGGAACTCGAACGCAGCGGCATCCAGGTAGATCTGCTGGTCAACAATGCGGGGCTTGGTCTGACCGGCAGCTTCCTCTCGCAGGATTTCACGAAGGTGCAGTCGGAGATCCAGGTGAACGTTAAAGCGCTAGTTGCGCTTACCCACCTGCTTGGCAGCGGAATGACGAAGCGAGGCAGAGGCGGGATCATCAACCTCGCGTCCAACGCAAGCTTTCAACCACTCCCCTATATGGCCACCTACGCTGCAACCAAGGCGTTTGTCCTTTTCTTCAGCGAGGCGCTGCAGTATGAGCTCGCTGGCACGGGCGTTCATGTGACGGCAGCTTGCCCGGGGCCAACGGCAACGAGCTTCTTTGACGGCTTGTCGACCGACGTGTCGCTCAAGGAGATGGACAGCTCGGAATCGGTTGTTCATAAAACACTCAAGGCCTTCGATCGAAGGAAAGCCGTCGCCTACCCGGGGCGGACAAGCGTGCGAGCGGCCACCTGGTTGTCGCGATTGTTTCCGCGAACGCTCGTTGTACGCCTCGCAGCAATGGCCACTGGAAAAATGGGGCTTCAAGGCTGAATGCCGACCTGCAGGTGCGGCTTTCCGCGCAGGGTATCGATACCCTGCTCATGGTGGGCATTGCGTCGACCGGTGTGGTGCTGTCGTCGGTCGCGTACGCGAGCGATGCGGACTTCCGTTTATTCACGGTCAAGGATTGCTGCTACGACCCGGATCAGGTCGTGCACGATCATCTTTTTTCAACGGCGTTCGATTCGCGCACAACGGTGCTCTCACTCGCTGATGCCTTGCGGTTGCTTGCCTAGCATATGCTGGCATTTCGACAGTTTGGGGAGCAATTACCCTGCTCGGAATGCCACCGTGTCATCCCTCAGGCAGACGGCACGAGCAGATGATCGGTCAGGTCACCCTTCAAATCGAGCATCGAATAATTTCGGCGACTGAAGCGCCAGCGTCCTTCGACCTTTTCAAAGGCGTCATGATAGCGACCAGCCGCGATCACCTGTAGTGCGATACGGTCGGATGCCTGAAGGACCGTATAGTACGATCTGACGGTCGCTGTCAGGCCGTCCGAAGCAATCTCAATGATCGGATTGCTGATGACATGCTTGGTTCTGGGCGTTCCATCCGCATGCAATTTCACATAGGCTCGCCAGAGCTTCAGCATGGCCTCGGAACCTCGCTGCACTGCATCTCCGGTTTCGATCTCTGCGTGTTCGAAAAGTGCAGCGACCCCCGGCAGATCACCGGCGTCCATGCGCTCGGCATAAACGTAGAGGAGATTGGCAAGCTGCACTGCATCGTCGGTCATCGACTTGTCTCCGGTGATTTCGTGATTCCTCGGCCAGGGCGGCAGCATGGCACGGGCCAAACCGCCCTTGCGCATTCCGGTCGGAGCACGCAGCCCATCGATGAAATAGGCTTCTGGCGTGCTCTGTCTTCTTAGCGGCTGAAGATGAAAGGCCTTGCGGGGATCCCAGTAAGGATTCCCCTGGTTGGCGGTTTGCGGGAATTAAAGCAGTCCAGCGATATTTCGACATCGTCCGGTTGGAGTATGAAGGGCCGCAGTGCCTCTGCGCTCCGGAGAATTTTCATGACAGAGGGCGGCGTCCGCTTGCACCATGCCACCATAGGGGTTTAGTGACGCCAAGCGCTCACGTACGGTGTTGCAAGCCCCGAACTGGAGGCCCAGGTCATGCTCGCGTTCGAAAACCTGGACGCGATCCTGTCGGCGGCCGGCTGCACCTTCAAGGATGTGGTCGACGTGACGGTCTTCATTGTCGATCCTGAGAAGCATTTTGAGCGAATCTGGAAGGTCGTCGGAGAACATTGGGGCGATGCGCCATATCCGACGCCGACGGGGGTCGGTGTGACATGGCTCTACGGCTTCCAGTTTGAGATCAAGGTGATTGCCAGACTGCCTGACCAGATATCTGACTGGTGAGCGGAAGCACTGCCACTGATGAGGGTAGCGCCGCTTCCCTGAACGCTTTCGTTGGCACGGGGCGAACGCTGATCAGATGTCGAAGTAGAGGTGGAATTCCCACGGGTGTGGCCGCACCTTCAATGTATCGATCTCGCGCGTGCGCTTGTAGTCAATCCAGGTCCTGATCAGGTCTTCAGTGAAAACATCTCCCTTGCGCAGGAACGCTGAGTCGGATTCCAGCGCGGAAAGCGATTCTTCGAGGGAACCTGGTACCTGCCGGATGCGGGCGGCTTCCTCCGGTGGCAAATCATAGATGTTCTTGTCGAGCGGGTCGCCGGGGTCCGTCTGGTTTTCAATGCCGTCCAGGCCGGCGAGCAGCATTGCCGAGAAGGCGAGGTAGGCATTGGCGGACGGGTCAGGACAGCGAAATTCAACGCGCCTGGCGCTTGGCGAATCCGAAACCATTGGAATCCGGGCTGCGGCGGACCGGTTGCGCTGCGACATGGCCAGATTGACAGGCGCCTCGTATCCGGGCACCAGTCGCTTGTAGGAGTTCGTGCTCGGTGCGCAGAAAGCCATCAGCGCGGGGGCGTGGCTGAGCAAGCCGCCGATGTACCAACGGCACATCTGGGACGTCTGCGCCCAACCGTTCTTGTCATAGAAGAGGTTCTCGGCGTCGCGCCAGAGGCTCTGGTGGCAATGCATGCCGCTCGCGTTGTCGGCAAACAGGGGCTTGGGCATGAATGTGGCGACCTTGCCGTGGCGGCGCGCAACGTTCTTGCAGATGTACTTGTACATCATCACGTTGTCTGCCATGCGCGCCAGTGGCGCAAAGCGCATGTCGATTTCATTCTGGCCCGCCGTGGCTACCTCATGGTGATGCACCTCGACCTGGATGCCGGCCTGCATCAGTGCGAGTACGATTTCGGAGCGGATGTCCTGCAGCGTATCGCTTGGCGGCACGGGAAAGTATCCTCCCTTGTAGCGCTGCTTGTAGCCAAGATTTCCGCCGCCATAGGCGCCTTCGTCACGTCCCGAGGTCCATTCGCCTTCGGCGGATTCGACATGGTAGTAGGCAGAGTGCTGGTCTTGCCCGAAGCGAATGGAGTCGAAAATGAAGAATTCCAGTTCGGGGCCAACGTAGCAAACCGTGGCAAGACCGGTTTGCTGGAGGTACAGCTCTGCCTTTCGTGCGATGTGGCGCGGATCGCGCGAGTACGGCTGGTGCAGAACAGGGTCCAGCACGTCGCAGATCAGCGCCAGCGTTGGTGCTGTGCAAAACGGATCGATGAATGCAGTGGCCGGGTCAGGCCTGACCAGCATGTCGGACTCGTGGATTTCCTGGAACCCACGAATGGAAGACCCGTCGAAACCGATGCCGGCCGAGAATAGATCGTCGTTGACTTCCGGCAGCGTGATCGAGAAGTGCTGCCACACGCCGGGCAAGTCGGTGAACCTGAGGTCAACGACCTGGATTGCGTGCGTCCGGATCAGATCGATGACTTCGCCGGGGTTTTGCGGCGGCGCAACGTGATAGCTGCCGGGTTCTATTGAGACCATGCCCATATCCGCCTCCATCGTCCGCCAGCAGCATCATTCAACATTAGCCTGTCAGATTCCGAATGGAAAGCGCCTCACCAACCCTGCAGTCTTGCCGAATGGCTGTGGTCGCCAGCCTGACTCAAGCCGGCTTCCCCTGACTTTCGCTTGGTTCGCCTATTGTTCCCGCGCAGGCGATAGCACGAGTAGCGTAGACGTGCCATGGGCCAGAACGCGCCCGTCCTTCGCAAGCACGCGAGCTTCCGCGGTAATGATTTGACGGCCATGGCTGACAACGCGGCCTTCGACACGGACCCTGCCTGTATCAGGCTTGATCGGCCGGGAGAAATTTCCCTTTGTTTCGACAGTGGTGTAACCAGTGCCGGCGGGAAGAAGGGAGTTGGCTGCGCAGGCGGCTGCGCTGTCAATGAGCGTCAGAGGCCATCCGCCATGCACCGAGCCCATTGGATTGAGCAGTCTGGACGACGGCTCGCCTTCAAACGCGGCGAATCCGTCGCCGACCTCGACCAACCAGAAGTCGAGGATCTGTGAGATAGGCGGCTGTGGCAGATGTCCGTCCACAATGGCTTGAAGAATTGCCCGGCCGTTCATGTTTGCGACGTCGGCGGGTGAGGCAAGGCCATATCGATATTCCATCTCGTCAGATCTCCTCGTTGTTGGTAATATATGCAGATACAAACAATGCATCTGCATATAGTATCGCCATGGAAAAGCGAAGGCAAGGAGCCAGGACCCTGCGCGCAGACGCCGCTGCGGTTCTCGATGTCGATATCGGCTGGTGGTCGCGCCTGCTGGCGCGCAGAATTACAGCGGAGTTGGATGAGGCGTTGGCTTCATCTGGCCTGTCCAGTACTCAATTTGGATTGATGTGTCTGATCGCGTCGGCAACAGACGACACCCTTGGCTCACTGGCGCAACGAGCGGGACTGAATCAATCGACAATGTCAAGGAATGTGGATCAGCTTGTCAGCACGGGGCTGGTGGAAGTCGTCATGTCCGAAGCGGATCGCCGCCGCCGCGCGGTGTGGTTGACAGAGGCCGGCGCCTTTAAGTTGCAACAGGCTGTGGCGCTGTGGCAGCCCGCCCACCGTGCGTTGCGCCAAAAGCTGGGTTCAGAGTTGCACAACATGGTAGGCGAGGCCGCAGCAAGGCTGGCAGAGTAGCGGCAGAGCGCCTGACCGACAACGACGCTGTTGTGGCATCCTTCCATTTCCAAAAAGAAAAAGAAGGGTAGGGGTCAACATGTATAAGGGCTTGCTGGTAGTTGCGGCCGTCGCGGCCGCCTTCATCTATTACAAAACTCACGCGCCTTTGGTCAATCCCGTTGCCCAGGCCGAGCCACAGCAGATCGAGGTTTCAGCCGTGGCAGCCACGGCGGAACCGGCATTCCGCTGCGAGGGCAAACAGCACTGCAGCCAGATGGCATCCTGCGCGGAAGCGCGCTTCTATCTGAAAAACTGCCCGGCGGTAAAGATGGATGGGGACGGCGACGGTATTCCATGTGAGACGCCGCCCCTCCAGTGTATGTTTTGACGGGCCGTTTGCTGTCCGACACCGGAACCACGCAATGAGTCATGTGACCGACCGGCACGGGCCGCCACGGAGCCAATGGCTATTGGCTTGCCCGATCATCGATCACCTGCTGTAGCGCCTGCACAAATTGCCTGACTGCTGGCGTCGCTACCTCCTCGTCGAACGCGAATTCCACGTCGAAGCGATCAGCGACCTCAGGCAGTGGCACCAGCCGCACGGTCGGCGGACAGACGGTTGACAGGCTTTCGGGGACAAACGCGCAACCCATCCCCGCCGAAACCAGACCGAGCACGGTCGGGATGTCGCTGCCAACCTGGGTCACGCGAGGCGAGAAACCGGCGCGCTCACACTGCGTCATCAGGAAGCGATGCTGGGACGAGGACCGCGCCGGATCGAACCAGACGAAGGGCAGATCCGCCACGTCCGCCAGTCGTTTCGGCTGCTTGTGGCGGGCGGACTGCGATGAAGGCATGGCCAATACGAAGCGGTCGCTGAGCAACACGATGCCAGTCAGATGCGGCGCCTCATGCCGACGCCAGGCCATGATGCCGCCATCCACC
Source organism: Cupriavidus sp. CP313 (assembly GCF_054072015.1). NCBI lineage: Bacteria > Pseudomonadati > Pseudomonadota > Betaproteobacteria > Burkholderiales > Burkholderiaceae > Cupriavidus > Cupriavidus sp. CP313. The sequence goes on from NZ_JBSVZB010000006.1 coordinate 206,216, forward strand.
TGCCTGTGCCGGATCGCGGCAATCTGCTCCGTAGAAAGCATCGGGTCCACCAGGACCTTGACTTCCGGGCACGCCATCCGGAAGGCCCTGAGCACGTTTGTCACGACGGCTGAACTCAGGTAGTTCGGCAACACACCAAGGCGCAGCTCGCCGAGCTGCCCGGCAGCGCAACGCAAGGCGCGATCGCGACTGGCTTGCAGGTTTGCCAGAAGCTGTGTGGCATCCCGCAGGAAGCTCTCGCCCGCCACAGTGAGTTGCACGCCCCTTGCTTTGCGCGCCAGCAGTGGAGTACCGATGGCCGCCTCAAGTTCGATAATTTGCCGCGACAGGGCGGGCTGGACAATGCCGACGGCACGCGCGCCCGCCACCACGCTGCCGGCCTGCGCCACCGCGATGAAGTAGCGAAGATGTCGCAATTCAATGTTCCGCATACCGCTTCCGCCCGTTCATTACCATACTCTCAAAGCATAGCTAGACTACCTAAACAACATTTGTTTGCATAGCTTCCTGCGTCTACGATGGCGCAGCTTCCCTTGTTGCAGGGACGGCTCGCTTCCACATTTCGCTACGAAACATGACGCTCCACATCAGCACACCCTTTGTACAGTCCCTGCCAAACTCGCGGCGGCTCGGCAAGCCGGTCTGGTTAAAGATGGAAGCCGCACAGCCGTCCGGCTCTTTCAAGCTTCGGGGTGTCGGAGCCTTGTGTGAAGCGCGGCACGCGGCGGGCGCACAGCGATTCATTTCATCTTCAGGCGGAAATGCCGGGATTGCGGCAGCCTATTGCGGACGCGAACTCGGCGTTCCCGTGGTGGTTGTGGTACCTGAGAGCACGCCACCGCGAGCGCGCGACCTGATCCGCCTGGAAGGCTCGGAGTTGATCGTGCGCGGAGGCACATGGGCGGAAGCGCACGAGTTTGCACTGTCCCTGATCGGGCCGCGCGATGCCTTCGTGCATCCGTTCGACGATCCGCTCATCTGGCAGGGGCACGCCACGCTGGTGGACGAGATGGCGGTATCCGGGCCGAAGCCAGGCGCAATCGTTCTTGCCGTGGGCGGTGGTGGCCTGCTGTGCGGCGTGCTGGAAGGGCTTCAGCGGAATGGCTGGTCCGACGTGCCTGTCATCGCGGTAGAGACCGACGGTGCGGACTGCTACGCCCGCTCGGTCGCCCAAGGCAGGCCGGTCGAACTCTCAAGAATCACCAGCGTGGCGACGTCGCTTGGCGCCAGGCGGCCGTGTGATGGCGCGCTCCGATGGGCGCAGCGTCACGAGATCCACAGCGTCGTTGTGTCAGACGAACAGGCGGTGCAGGCAGCGATAAGGTTTCTTGACGAACACCGCGTCCTGGTCGAGCCGGCATGCGGCGCAGCCCTGGCGGCATTGGATTGCGACAACCCGGTGCTGAAGACGGCCTCCAACGTCGCCGTGGTGGTATGTGGCGGGGCCACGGTGACTGCTCGGCAACTGCATGACTTTGCTGCAATGCCGGACTGAGCGGGTTTAAAGAAACCCGGAACGGCCAACCGATTGGTCGTGGTAGAGTCGATCATCATTCCTTATCGCGTAGCCCTATGTCGCCACCCGTTGAACATGGACCCGTCGGTTCAGCAGACCATCAACAGGGCATGGACAGCGCCGCTGATGCGCACAGTGTGACCATGCAGATTCCGGCAATCGTTCCAGCGCAAACCGCGCTGGTGGTCATGCATTATCAGACCGACATCCTGGCGTTGTTTCAATCGGTCGCGCCCACTTTGCTCTCCAATACGCGCAAGCTGTGTGACGCTGCGCGGGAAAAGGGCGTCAGCGTTTATTTCGCCAAGATCCACTTTGGTCCAGGCTATCCGGAAGTCAGTCCGTTGAACCGGAACGGGCAGGGAATCAAGCAGCTTGGTCTTTTCGTCGACGACCAGATCTCACCGGAACTCGGCCAGCAGGCCACTGAACCGCTCATCATCGCGCATCGTGCCAGCGTGTTCTTTGGTACCGACCTGCAGGTGCGGCTTTCCGCGCAGGGTATCGATACCCTGCTCATGGTGGGCATTGCGTCGACCGGTGTGGTGCTGTCGTCGGTCGCGTACGCGAGCGATGCGGATTTCCGTTTATTCACGGTCAAGGATTGCTGCTACGACCCGGATCAGGTCGTGCACGATCATCTCTTTTCAACGGCGTTCGATTCGCGCACAACGGTGCTCTCGCTCGCTGATGCCTTGCGGTTGCTTGCCTAGCATTGGCTGGCATTGCGGCAGTCTGGGGGAGCAATTACCCTGCTTAGAATGCCACCGTGTCATCCCTCAGGCAGACGGCACGAGCAGATGATCGGTCAGGTCACCCTTCAAATCGAGCATCGCATAATTGCGGCGGCTGAAGCGCCAGCGTCCCTCGACCTTTTCAAAGGCGTCATGATAGCGACCGGCCGCAATCACTTGTAGCGCGATACGGTCGGTTGCCTGAAGGACCGTATAGTACGATCTGACGGTCGCTGCCAGGCTGTCATCAGCAATCTCAATGATCGGATTGCTGATGACATGCCTGGTTCTGGGCGTTCCATCTGCGTGCAATTTCACATAGGCTTGCCAGAGCTTCAGCATGGCCTCGGAACCTCGCTGCACTGCATCTCCGGTTTCGATCTCTGCGTGTTCGAACAGTGCAGCGACCCCAGGCAGATCACCGGCGTCCATGCGCTCGGCATAGATGTAGAGGAGATTGGCAAGCTGCACTGCATCGTCGGTCATCGACTGGTCTCCGGTGGCTTGCGAGAATTAAAGCAGTCCAGCGATACTTCGACATCGTCTGGTTGGAGTATGAAGCCCTTACCCCATCCCCACCACACTGGACAGCAACATCTTCACCAGCACCGCCTGCCGCGTCGCCCCGGTCTTGGCAAAGATGCCCCGCAGGTGCGCCCGTGCCGTGTTCTTCTTGACGCCGAGCCGCATCGCCGCTTCATCCAGCGTCAGCCCGTCGACCATCAGCAAAGCCAGTTCGATCTCGGTGGGGGTCAGGTGGAACAGCTTGCGCAGGTTGGCGTGGGTGTTGCGCGGCGATCCCGCCGGGTCCCGGATGAACACCGCCACAGCGGGTCGGCGCGACTTGTCTTCGGTGCGATAGCTGAGCGGGATCGGCCGCACCAGCACGCTCAGGGGCGTGGGCGCGGCGGGCCGGCTCAGCGTGGTGACTTCGCTGCGCGGTGCGGCCAGCGCGTGGGCCTGGGCCGCGCCTTCCAGGATCTTGCGGAACCTGCGGTTTTCCACCGGGCAGTGCGCGTGCAGCGCGCCCTCCGACAGGTAGAGGCCGTCGCGCGCCTGCAGCAGGCGGCCGGCGACGTCGTTGGTCCGGATGGCTCTGCTGTGCTCGTCCAGGATCACAGTGCCGACCTGCAGCCGGTCGACGGCATCCGCGTACAGGGATCGTTCGGAGGCAAGCACGTCGAGCGCGGCATGCAGGTCCACTGCGCGCTTCAGGTGTGGCAGCAGGCCGTGCAGCAATGCCTTGTCGGCCTCGCTGAAGTCCTGTCCCGCGTGGGCGCGGCTGATGAACAGCGCGCATTCCACGCCGTCGGGCGTGACCAGGTTGGCCGCGAGGATATAGCGCAGGCCCAGTGGCGCCAGGTATTGCGTGTAGAAGGGGTGTGCCAGCCAGCCGGCTTCACCAAACAGTTCGTCGGCGCTGAAGAGCCGGTCCGGGTGCAGGTCCAGGAAGGGGCACAGCGCGTAGTACTGCTCGCTGTACGACGGCTCGCCCGGCAGATGCGGGCCGTAGTCGGAGGCATTGACGATCAGGCCCGGCCGGTCGGTAGCAGGGTGGCGCAGCACCAGCGTGACGAAGACGGCGCCCAGGCGCTGGCGCACGTTTTCCAGGAAGCCGGCCCAGGGAACGGCTTCGGTCGGGCCCTGGTAGAGCTGGGCGAGCAGGGCGCTCAGCTCGGCGGCCGGCAGGGGGTCTGGCAGCATGATGGCGGTCCCTCGATGCAGGGCAACAGGAAAGGCGGGAATCCCGCCCTTCCCATCGTACCGATCGCGGCGACGCCAGCATCGTCCGTTCGGGCTAGATGCGCTACTCGCGCTGCACGCCTGTCTCCCGCAGCCACGCCACGATCCGCTCTGCGGCCTGCTCCGCGGTGTCGGCGGTGGTGTCGATGCGGATCTCGGGCCGCTCGGGCGGCTGGTAGGGCGAATCGATGCCGGTGAAGTTCTTCAGCTCGCCGCGCCGCGCCTTGCGGTACAGGCCCTTGGGGTCGCGTTGCTCGGCCACCGCCAGCGGCGTGTCGATGAAGACTTCGACGAAATCCCCGTCGCCGGCCAGCGAGCGGGCCATGTCGCGTTCCGAGCGGAACGGCGAGATGAAGGACACCAGCACGATCAGGCCTGCATCGAGCATCAGCCTTGCCACTTCGGCCACGCGCCGGATGTTCTCGACGCGGTCGGCCTCGGCGAAGCCCAGGTCCTTGTTCAGACCATGGCGCACGTTGTCGCCGTCGAGCAGGTAGGTGTGGTGGCCCAGCGCGTGCAGGCGCTTTTCCACCAGGTTGGCGATGGTGGATTTGCCCGCGCCGGAGAGCCCGGTAAACCAGACGATGCGCGGCGACTGGTGCTTGAGCGCGGCATGGGCGCGGCGGTCCACGTCGATGGCCTGCCAGTGCACGTTCTGCGCCCGGCGCAGCGCAAAGTGCAGCATGCCGGCGCCGACCGTGTTGTTGCTGAGGCGGTCGATGATGATGAAGCCGCCCAGCTCGCGGTTGCGCGCGTAGGGATCGAAGGCCACCGGCTGGTCCAGGTGCAGGTTGCACACGCCGATCTCGTTGAGCTCCAGCGTGCGCGCGGCCAGGTGTTCGAGCGTGTTGACATTGACCTTGTACTTGGGCTGCGCCACGGTCACGCCCACGGTGCGCGTGCCGAGCTTGAGCAGGTAGGGGCGCCCGGGCAGCATGGCGTCCTCGTTCATCCACACCAGGGTGGCCTCGAACTGGTCGGCCACCGCCGGCGGATCTTCCGGGCAGGCCAGCACGTCGCCGCGGCTGATGTCGATCTCGTCCTCCAGCGTCAGCGTCACCGCCTGGCCGCGCATGGCGTGCTCGCACGCGCCGGCGGCGCCGACGATGCCGGCCACGCGGCTCTCGCGGCCCGAGGGCAGCGCGCGCACGCGGTCGCCACGGCGGATTTCGCCGGCGCTGACGGTGCCGGCAAAGCCGCGGAAGTCCAGGTTGGGCCGGTTGACCCACTGCACCGGCAGCCGGAACGGCTCGCCTTGCACGGGCGCGTTGTCGATCGGCACGTTCTCAAGGTGGGCCATCAGCGTCGGGCCGTGGTACCACGGGGTATTGGCGCTGGGCTCGGTGATGTTGTCGCCGCGCAGGGCCGACATCGGAATGCAGGTAATGTCGGTCAGCCCGATCTGCCGGGCAAACTCCCGGTACTCGTTCTCGATGCGCGTATGGACCTCGCGCGAGTAGTCCACCATGTCCAGCTTGTTGACGGCCAGCACCACGCGGCGGATGCCAAGCGTCGCCACCAGGTAGCTGTGGCGGCGCGTCTGGGTCTGCACGCCGCGGCGCGCATCCACCAGCAGGATGGCCAGGTCGGCGGTGGAGGCGCCGGTGACCATGTTGCGCGTGTACTGTTCGTGCCCCGGCGTGTCGGCAACGATGAACTTGCGCTTGTCGGTGGCGAAGAAGCGGTATGCCACGTCGATGGTGATGCCTTGTTCGCGCTCCGCGGCCAGGCCGTCCACGAGCAGCGCGAAGTCGAGGTTGTCGCCCTGCGTGCCCATTTTCTTCGAGTCGGCTTCCAGCTGGGCGAGCTGGTCTTCGAACAGCATCTTGGATTCATACAGCAGCCGGCCGATCAGCGTGCTCTTGCCATCGTCGACGCTGCCGCAGGTGATGAAGCGCAGCAGGCTCTTGCTTTGCTGCGCGCGCAGGTAGTGGGCGATCTCGCCCGATGTGCCGGTGGCTTGCGCGGCGTCTTGCGAAAGCGCGGGCGCGGTGTCGATCAGGGTTTCCATCAGAAGTATCCCTCCTGCTTCTTCTTTTCCATCGAACCGGCCGAGTCGCTGTCGATCAGCCGTCCCTGGCGCTCCGAGGTGGTCGCCAGCAGCATTTCCTGGATGATGCCGCCGAGGGTGTCGGCCTCGCTCTCGATCGCGCCGGTGAGCGGGTAGCAGCCCAGCGTGCGGAAGCGCACCTTGCGCAGCTGCGGCGTTTCTCCGGGGCGCAGCGGCAGGCGCTCGTCGTCGACCATAATCAGCGTGCCATCGCGTTCCACCACCGGGCGTTCCTTGGCGTAGTAGAGCGGCACGATGGGGATGTCGTTCAGGTAGATGTATTGCCAGATGTCCAGCTCGGTCCAGTTGGACAGCGGGAACACGCGCAGGCTTTCGCCCTTGCGCTTGCGGGTGTTGTACTGGCGCCAGAGCTCGGGGCGCTGCATCTTCGGGTCCCAGCGGTGCTGGGCGGTGCGTACCGAGAACACGCGCTCCTTGGCACGCGACTTTTCCTCGTCGCGGCGCGCGCCGCCGAAGGCGGCGTCAAAGCCGTAGTGGTCCAGCGCCTGCTTCAGGCCCTGGGTCTTCCACACGTCGGTATGGACGGCGGAGCCGTGCTCGTGCGGGCTGATGTTGCGCGCCAGCCCTTCGGGGTTGACATGCACGCGCAGGTCCAGGCCGAGCCGCTCGGCGGTCTGGTCGCGGAACGCGATCATCTCGCCGAACTTCCACGTGGTATCGACGTGCAGCAGCGGAAACGGCGGCCGCGCGGGGTGGAAGGCCTTCATGGCAAGGTGCAGCATCACGGCGCTGTCCTTGCCGATGGAATAGAGCATGACGGGGTTTTCGCATTCCGCCACCACCTCCCGCATGATGTGGATGCTCTCCGCCTCCAGTTGCTCCAGGTGGGTCAACATCGGGATCTCCTCTTGGTTTGCCGGCGCCGTGCAGGGATGTCGCGGCGGTCTGGCATGGGCACAAGGTAGCGAGCCGGGGCCCTGTGCCACTTCGTCCGGGCGGACTAAGAAATCGCGGGACGCGGCGTGCATTTCCTAGTCCACCCGGACGAGGCTGGGGCTGCCCCGCGCTGGGTATCGTTGCTTCGCCGACGAACCACGGGAGCAGGCAGATGGCGAACTCCGCCGAAGAACAATTGCTGTGCGGCCAGACCTGGGCCGAGTTTTGCGAGGTGCTCAAGCGCAGCGGGCAGCAGATCCTGCGCCCGGAGGCCCCGTCGGACGCGCTCACGCGCGCCGAGGGCTTCCGCTACCTGAGCCGCTTGCTGCGCATTGCGCTGGAGATGCATGTGGAATTTGCCGATGCGGCGTTTCCCGGCTTCTTCTCGCCGTCGCACGAAACCGCCAAGATCGGCGCGGACAATCCGGACAATCTCTATCGCTACGCACGCCTGGACGGCAGTGCCGAGTACCGCATCCGCGGCCGGCGCGGCACGGTGGCCTACCTGAGTTTCGGCACGCAGAAGGGCGGCTACGAAACCGACGGGCGCATGGTCCAGACCGGCTTTCTCGACAGCAACAAGCTGGCAGTGGAGGCGGATGGCAGTTTCGAAATCGTCCTCAGCGCGCGCCAGCACGAAGGCAACTGGGTGCGCATGGAGCCGGGCACCAATGCGTTGGTGGTGCGGCAGACCTTTATGGACCGCAAGGCTGAGACCCCGGCCGATCTGCACATCGAGCGCCTCAATGGCGGCGACAAGCCGCCCGTGCTTGACGCTGAACGCCTGCATGGCGGCCTGCTGCGCGCCGCGGGCTTTGTCGAGAGCACCGCGCGCATCTTCGCCGACTGGGCCCAGGGCTATGGCGGCCATGTCAATGCACTGCCGCCCGCCGACCAGGCCGTCTGCCAGGCGGCCGGCGGCGATCCCAACATCTTCTACTACCACTCCTGCTGGGCGCTGGCGGACGACGAAGCGCTGGTGGTCGAGGTGGACCGGGTGCCGGCCTGCGATTTCTGGAACTTCCAGATCAACAACTACTGGATGGAGTCGCTCGACTACCGCTACCACGACATCTGCCTGAACAAGCACAGTGCCCGGCTGGATGCCAACGGCGGCGTCACCGTCATCCTCAGCGCGCGCGATCCGGGCCTGCCCAACTGGCTGGAGACTGCGGGCCATCGCAACGGCACCATGTGCTGGCGCTGGGTGGGAGCGGCGCAGCCGTCGCATCCGCGCACGCGCGTGGTCAAGCTGGCATCGCTCAGGGAAGAAATCAGGGAGAACGCATGAACACCATCGCATCCGAACACACCACGGTGCTTGACGTGGAGCGCCTGCTGGCTCAGGCCAGCGAACAGGCCGGCGGACTGACTGACTTTGGCCCGGGCGACTACCGCGAGGCACTGGAGGTGCTGTCCGACTCGCTCGCACGCGAAGCCGGCTTGGCGCCGCAGGGCGCGCAGATGCTGCAAGGCAAGCTGCAGGCGCAACTGGTGAACCGGCTGGTGATCCAGGACTACTGCCGGCGCCATCTCGAGATCCTGGAAGAGCGCGTCGACGATCCGCTGGTGATCGTCGGCCTGCCGCGCACCGGCACCACGCTGCTGCAGCGCATGCTGGCCACTGACGCGCGCTTCCATTCGGCGGCGTGGTGGGAAACGCGCTACCCGGCGCCGCTGCCCGGCGAGGACGCGCGCGACGCCGGCCGGCGCATCGGGCTGGCGCGCGAGGAAGTGGCGCAGATGATCCGCTTTATCCCGGACATCCTCGCCATCCATCCGCTCGACGCCATGGCGGCCGACGAGGAATTCATGCTGATGGAGCATTCCTTCCTGTGCGCGATGGATTCCTACGCCAACGTGCCGTCCTATACCGACTGGCTGGCGCGGCAGGACCGCACCCAGGTCTATGCCTACCTGAAGACCATGCTGCAGTTCCTGCAGTGGCAGAAGCGGCAGCGCGGCGAGGCGCCGGCGCAGCGGTGGGTGCTGAAGACGCCGCAGCACCTGCATACGCTGGAAATCCTGTTCCGGGTCTTCCCCGGCGCGCAGGTCGTGCTGACCCATCGCGACCCCGCCCAGACCATTCCGTCGATGGCCAGCATGGCGCATACGCTGTGGAAGCTGTACGCCGATGCGCCCGATGCCGCCACGGTGGGGCGGCAGTGGAGCGGGCAGATGCAGCGCGCCACCGCACATGCCATGACGGTGCGCGACGGGCTGCCTGCCGATCGCTTCCTCGACGTGCGCTTCGAGGATACGGTGAGGGATCCCTTCGGCGTGGCGCAGGCGGTCTACCGCTTTGCCGGCATGCCGCTGACCGAGTCCGCCCGCGCCGGCATGTGGGCGTGGATGGAGGGCAACCCGCGCAACCAGCGCGCGGCCCACGCTTATACGCTGGAGCAGTTCGGCCTGAGCCAGGAACAACTGGAACGCGATTTCGCCGGCTACCGCGCGCGGCACATCCTGAAGCAAAACTAAGACAGCGCACTGCGCATCACAGGAGACAACACCATGCTGTTGAAGGACAAGATCGTCATCGTATCTGGCATCGGCCCCGGGCTGGGCGTCAAGCTGGCCGTGGAGGCGGCGCGCGAAGGCGCCCGCGCCGTTGCCATCGCCGCGCGCACCGCGGCGAAACTGGACGACGCCCAGGCCCGCATCGATGCACTGGGGGCCGACTGCGAAGTGCTCAAGGTGGTGACCGACATCACCGACCGGGCCCAGTCGCGGCACCTGGCCGGCGAGACCATGCGCCGCTTCGGCCGCATCGACGCGCTGGTCAACAGCGCCTTCCAGCACGGCAACTTCCCCGAGCCGGTGGAAGCGGCCGACCTGGACGTCTGGCGCCAAGTCTTCGACACCAACGTGTTCGGCACCATGACGCTGACGCAGGAAGTGGCGGCGCTGATGAAGCCGCAGGGCGGCGGCGCCATCGTCATGATCAACACCCAGGCCACGCGCAAGCCGATGCCGGGCGAATCGGGCTACGCGGCGTCCAAGGGCGCGCTGGCGGTGGCGGTCAAGTACCTGGCGCGCGAACTGGGCCCGCATGGCATCCGCGCCAACAGCATCTTCATGGGCTGGATGTGGGGCGAGCCGGTGCAGGGCTATGTGCGCCACGCCGCGGCCGAGCAGGGCGTGAGCGAGGCCACCGTCATCGCGCCGGTGGCCGCGCAGATCGCGCTGGGCCGCATGCCGACCGACGACGACTGCGCGCGCGCTGCGCTGTTTCTCGTGTCAGACTACGCCAGGGCCATCACCGGCGCTTCGCTCGATGCCAACGGCGGCGATTTCATGCCCTGAGTCCACACCACCGCAAGCCTGCCATGACACGCTACTTTGCCTTCAACGGCGACGCCGACGGCCTGTGCGCCCTGCAGCAGCTGCGCCTGGCGCATGCCGGCGACGCCACGCTGGTCACCGGCGTCAAGCGCGATATCCGGCTGCTCGAGCGTATCGACGCGGGGCCGGGCGACACCGTGACCGCGCTGGACATCTCGCTCGAGCAGAACCGCGATGGCCTGATGCGGCTGCTCGGCGCCGGTGCGCGGGTGGACTACTTCGACCACCACCATGCCGGCGAACTGCCCGGGCATGCCGGCCTGCGCGCGCATATCGACGAAGGGCCGGAGGCCTGCACCAGCATCCTGGTCGACCGCCACCTGGATGGCTGCCACCGGCGCTGGGCGATCACCGCCGCGTTCGGCGACAACCTGGGCGGCGTGGCGCGCGCGCTGGCGGCGCAGGCGGGGTTGGGCGAGTGCGAAACCGCGGTGCTGGAACAGCTGGGCACGTGCCTGAACTACAACGCCTATGGCGAGTGCGTGGCGGACCTGCATTTCGATCCCGCCGAGCTGGCGCGGCACATGCTGCCGTTTGCCGACCCGCTGGCCTTCGCGGCGCAATGCGGGGCCTATGCGGTGTTGTGCGACGGCTACGAGGACGACATGGCCCGCGCGCGCTGCCTGGCGCCCGCGCACGAAGTGCCCGGCGCCGCGCTGCTGGTACTGCCGGACGCGCCGTGGGCGCGGCGCGCGATCGGCGTGCTGGCCAATGAACTGGTGCGCGGCCGGCCCGGCGACGCCATCGGCCTGCTGTCGCCGAAGTCCGGCGGCGGCTTTGCGGTCAGCGTGCGGGTGCCCGCCCACAGCGCCACCGGTGCGGCCGATTTCTGCCGCGGCTTCGAGACCGGCGGCGGCCGGCGCCTGGCAGGCGGCATCAACCACCTGTCAGACGCCGACGTTGAGCGCTTCACGCGCAGCTTTGCCGATTGCTTCGGCTGCCGTTCATAGCAACTCAGCACGGCGGCACGAACTCCGTGACCTCCAGGTCGAAGCCGGTGACGGCGCGATACGGCACCGGATGGCTGAGCAGGCGCAGCTTGTGCGCCCCCACATCGCGCAGGATCTGCGCCCCGACCCCCAGCGCGCGTTGCGCAAAGGCCGGCGCCGGCGTGGCGGCGGCCGGCGCTGCCAGCCGGTCCAGCCGCTGCTGCGGCGATTCGCGCTCATCCAGCAGCACCAGCACCCCGCAACCTTCGGCGCCGATGCGGGCGAGCGAGCGCTCCAGGTTCCACGCGGGCAGGGCCGGCGTGCCGAAGCCCAGCACGTCGCGCTGCATTTCCACTGCCTGGACGCGCGTCAGCACCGGACGCTGCGGGTCGGGCTGACCCAGCACCAGCGCCAGGTGGAGCGCATCGACCGGCGCGTCATGGTAGGCGTGCACGGTGAAGCATCCGAAGGGCGTGGCCAGTTCCGTCGAGTGCGTGCGGCGCAGCGCGCTTTCGGTTAGCAGCCGGTGATGGATCAGCCCGCTGATGGAAACCGCCGGCAGGCCGTGGCGCCGCGCGAAAGCCAGCAGGGCGGGGCCGCGCAGCAGGTCGCCGTCGTCATCGAGCAGCATCGCATAGGCGCCGGCGGCGACGCGCCCGGCCAGCGCCGGCAGGTCGGAGCAGGCCTCGGCAAAGCCCGCGCGGCGCAGCACGCCGTCGGGCTGCGCCACCACCGGGAAGATGTGGCCGGGCTGGACCAGGTCATGCGGCTGCGCGCGCGGGGCTGCCGCCACGCGCAGCGTGAGCGCGCGGTCGGCGGCGGAGATGCCGGTGCTGACGCCGGTGGCCGCTTCGATCGACACGGTGTAGCGCTCGCGCTGGCGGTGGTTCGCGGCCATCGGCGGCAGCTGCAGCAGCGCGCGGCGCGCCTCGGTGATCGCCATGCAGACCAGGCCGCGCGCCTCGGCGGCCATGAAGTTGACATCGGCCTCGCTGGCGCGCTCGGCGGCAACCAGGACGCAGCCGGTGGCTTCGTCGGTCTCGTCTTCGATCACCAGCACACGCTGGCCCGCGGCCAGCGCCGCCAGCACGTCGGCCATCGGCGGCAGGGTGGTGGCGGCGCTCATGCTGCCTCCTGCCGGCTGGTACTGCCGAAGGCCTGGCGCAGTGAGGCCGCGGCCGCATCCAGCGCCTGGCTGGCGGCATCGATCATCCCTTGCATGCTGATAAAGCCGTGGAACTGGCCCGGCCAGCGGCGCACGGTGGCGCTGCCGCCCGCGCGCTGCAGGGCCTCGCCATAGGCCTCGCCCTGGTCGCGCAGCGGGTCGTATTCCGCGGTGATGATGGTGGCCGGCGGCAGGCCGTGCAGTTCGCGCTGGTGCAGCGGGCTGGCGCGCACATCGGCGGCGTCGGCGGGATTGGCCAGATACTGGGCGCGATACCAGTCCAGTTCCGCGGTGCTGAGGAAGTAGCCCTGCGCGCATTCGCGGTAGCTCGCGCTGGCGGCCGCGGCGTCGCTGCAGTCCAGGTAGGGGTAGAGCAGCAGCTGGTGCCGCAGCGCGATGCCGCTGCCGCGCAACTGCTGGCAGGCCACGGCGGCAAGGTTGCCGCCGGCACTGTCGCCGGCCACGGCCAGCCGCGCCGGGTCGGCGCCCAGTTGCGCCGCATGCGCGGCGGCCCAGCGCACGGCTGCGACGGCGTCGGCGGCGGCGGCCGGGAAGCGCGCCTCCGGCGCGAGCCGGTAATCGACCGACAGCACCAGCGCGCCGCTGCGGCGCGCCAGGCTGCGGCAGATGTTGTCGTGCGAATCGAGGCCGCAGAGGACAAAGCCGCCGCCATGGAAATAGACCACGAGCGGCAGTGCCGCGCTGTCGTCGGGCCGGTACAGGCGGGCCTTCAGCGGGCCTGCGGCACCATCGATGGTGAGGTCTTGCTGCGCGGCGATGGTGTCGCCGGGCGCGAACGCGGGCATGGCTGCCAGCGCGGCACGGTAGTCGGCGGCGCGCAGGGTGGAAAAGTCGGGGCTGGGCATGGCGGCCATGGCTTCAAGCACGGCGCGGGCCTGGGGATCGAGCGGCATGGGGTCTCCTGGATTGCAGTGGGGAAATCAGTGTCAGAGCGCGAACGCCGGCGGGGTGCCGGCGGCAATGCCTTGCGCGCGCGCCAGCGCCGCATGCACGGCCTGCTCGTGCGGCAGGATCCAGAACTGGCCGGCCGAGACCCCGTCCAGGATGTAGCGTGCGACCGCGTCCGGCGTCATGCCGGCGGCAATGCCGCTGCGCAGCGCGCCGTTCATCTGGTCCACCTCCTGCCGGCCGCCGCCGTCCAGGCCGGCCGCGATGCCGGTGGCCACCGGCCCGGGGCAGACCACGGACACGCCCAGGGGCAGGCCCGCGGCCTGCAGTTCCAGCGCGAGCCCTTCGCTCAGCGCCACCACCGCTTGCTTGGACAGCGTGTACGGGGCCAGCCAGGGCCCCACGGCCAGGCCGGCCATCGAGGCCACGTTGACGATATGGCCCGCGCCTTGCGCCGCCATGCGCGGCACGAAGCAGCGCAGCGCGTGCAGCACGCTCCACAGGTTGACGCGCATCACATGGTCGAACACCTCCGGCGGCAGCTCCCAGCAGCGGCCGGTGGCGAGCACGCCGGCGTTGTTGACCAGCAGGTCGACACGGCCCAGGCGCAGGAAGCTCTCCTCGCACAGGTGCTCGATCTGCCGCACGTCGCAGACATCGGTGGGCACGGCAATGACGTTTGCCCCCTGGCCGGCAAGCGCCGCGCGCGCCGCCTCTAGCGCCTTGGCGTCGATATCGGCCAGCGCCAGCGCGTAGCCCTGCGCTGCCAGGGCCTGCGCGAGCGCGCGGCCGATGCCGCTGGCCGCTCCGGTGATCACTGCGGCCTGCTGCCGCGGGTTTGCCGCCATGGTCGTGGTTCTCCGTGAAAAGAAGGCGGCGGGGATCGCCGCGCATGGCTGACTTGTAGCGGCAGCCCGGCGGCACGGCATCGTCTGTTTGGGTAGGACAGGGCGGCATCACACGGCGTGTAGGGGTTTGCCCTTGAACGGCCGGGATGGGTCTGTCCTTAGTCTGTTTGGAGTATGTGTTCGGCCCGCCGGCGCGTGAGGATTGGCCTGTCCCGCAGGACTAGTCCGGCCAGCGTTGTGTGGCCGGTCTTGCTTAGGGCAAACCATGAAGGCGGGGGCAAGCCGCGACCCCTTTGCCGTCCCTATAATCAGGGCACAAAAAAGGGCCACAGAGCCCGTAGCAGGCCAGCGCCGACCCGGCACGACCGAAGCGCTGCGCACGCCACAATGGAGACAGAGGAAATGCTGATGGAGGTTAGCCAGAACCAGGCGACCGCACACCTGTTCGCGCAGGCGACGGTGTCGCTGTCGGAGTTCAGCACATTGCTGGGCAATATCTACCAGGGCCCGATGGAGCAGGTGCCCTGGGGCAAGGCGCTGGAGCAGATCCGCCGCCAGCTCAACGCCAACTATGTCACGCTGATCCTGCGCTCGCCGGCCACGGACCGTCCCGGGCTGATGGTCAATGCGTCCGAGCATGGCTCGACCTTGCCGGGCGAGACCTCCTACAACAACTACTACTACGCGCTCGACCCGTTCATTGGCCTGCCGTCGGACCGGGTGGTGACCATCGACGAACATCTCGGTCCCGGCGCCTGGTGCCAGAGCGAGCTCTACCAGCAGTTCCTCAAGGACATCGGCATCCGCTATATCCTGGGAGCGGACCTGCGTACCGATGACGGCGTCGAATGCCGCTTCCGCGTTTGCCGCGAGCATGACGGCCGCGACTTCTCCGCCGCGGACAAGGCGCTGTGCACCGCGCTGCTGCCCCACCTGAAGCGCGCGGTGGACCTGCACTCGCGCATCGACGTGGTCGAATCGGAGCGCACCGTGTATGCCAGCGCCATCGACCGCATGCTGGTCGGGATGGTGATCCTGGACGAGTCCGGCGCCATCATCAAGACCAATGCCGCCGCCGATGAAATCCTTGGCGCCAAGGATGGCATCCGCGTCGCCAAAGGCGGGCTGGACGTGGAATACGGCCAGGAGAACCGCAAGTTCCAGCGCCTGCTGCGCCAGGCCATGATGGGCCACCTCGGCACCACGCCGGCGCTGATGGAAGCGATGTCGATCACGCGCCCGTCCGGCAGCGCCAGGCTGGGCGTGCTGATCCGCACCATCCCGCTCAGCGAGTGGTCCGAGGACAACCGCAAGCGCCCCGCCTGCGTGGTGTTCATCCGCGACCCGGAGCGGCGCTCGCAGGCCTCGCACGAGGTGGTGCGCCAGCTCTTTGACTTCACCCCGGCGGAGACGCAGCTGGCGCTGCAGCTGGCCAACGGGCTCACGCTCGATGAGGCCGCGGACGAACTCGGCATCAGCAAGAACACGGCGCGCGCGCACCTGCGGGCGATCTTCTCCAAGACCGGCGTGACCCGGCAGGCCACGCTGGTCCGCATGCTGCTGAGCAGCGTGATTTCGCTGGGCTAATCCACGTAACGCACGTCAGGGCTTTGCGCTGAGCACCAGCGCAAAGCCTTCCGGCGTTTCCAGCACCGCGCGCGTCTCATGCGGCCCCTGCGCCGCGGGCAGCGTCACGCCGGCACCGGCGCCCACCAGCCGCGCCATCGCCGCGGCGATATCGTCACCCTCATCCACCTTGAAGGCCAGCGCGGGCTGGTCCACCAGGCGTTCCTCGCCGGCCACCAGCGCCAGCGTCAGCGCGCCCGCGTCGAGCGCGCAATAGCGGTTTCCGTCGCGAAACTTCACGGGTAGTCCGAGTCCTTCCGTGAAGAACGGCAGCGCGGTGTCGATGTCCGCGACGGGGTAAAGCAGCAGCCTGGCTTGCATGATGTCCTGATCCTCCTGGTGAAAGCGGGCGTGATGCCCGTGGCCAATGATAGGGATGCTCCATGTACTGCTCATAATCCAATCAGACGATGTTGCAACGCCTTGCGCCGACCACACTGCGATCACACAGGCCGCTTCGGGCCGGTGGCGCGGCAACGGGCGGCGCCCCGGCAGCGGTCCTGAACCATCACTGCCAGAGAAGGGGACTGCAATGCGTTTTTCACTGATCTATGAAGCCCAGACCGTCGATGCCTCGCGTGCCGGCGACCACAAGGTGTTCGATGAAATCATGGAACAGGTGGTGCTGGCCGAGGACATGGGCTTTGACGTGGTCTGGGCGGTCGAGCACACCGCACTGACCAACTATGCGCACATGAGCGCGCCGGAGACCTTCCTGGCCTTCGTTGCCGGGCGCACGCAGCGCATCGGCATCGGCCACGGCGTGGTGTGCCTGCCGCCGGCGATGAACCATCCGGTCAAGGTGGCCGAGCGCATCGCCACGCTGGACATCCTGTCCGGCGGCCGCGTGCACTTCGGCGTGGGCAAGGGTGGCACCCAGCAGGAGGCCGGCACCTTCGGCTACGACCTGAACAGCCTGCACCCGATGATCGACGAATCGATGTACCTGATCCCGAAGATCATGACGCAGGACGAGATCGAGCACGACGGCGAGTTCATCAAGATCCCGCGCCGCCCGATCCACCCCAAGCCGCGCCAGGACCCGCACCCGCTGATGTACCTGGCCTGCACCAATGCCGACACCCTGCAGCGCGCCGGCGCGCGCGGCATGGGTGCGCTGGTGCTCGGCTTTGGCGGCCCCGAGGATGTCGCCAGAAAGAACGAGATCTACCGTACCGCGTGGGAGACCCGCAAGCCGGAGGACCAGGTGGGCTTCCGCCCGCACCAGCACCTGGCCGCGCTGTGCCCGACCATCGTGCTGGAAGACGGCCTGGCCGCGCGCAAGATTGGCATCAAGGGCCAGCGCTATTTCATGGAGTCGCTGTCGTACTGGTATGCCGGCGGCGAGCGGCCCGACCCGTCCACCTGGGACGACGAGCATGTCACCGCCACGGACGCGCAGGGCAAGGCCGTCATCAACACCAAGTTCGCCTCCGAGAAGGTCTCGGTGGATTTCAGCGACCCGTCGATGATGATGCTCAACCCCAACCATGCCTACGGCACCGTCGAGGACTGCATCGGCTACGTGCAGCGCCTGATCGATGCCGGCGCCGACGAGATCCTGTTCATCTGCCAGATGGGCACGGTGCCGCAGTGGGCGCAGCTGGAAACCATCCGCAATATCGGCGAGCACGTGATCCCGCACTTCCGCCAGCAGGGACGGAAGCTGCGCGCGCTGGCTTGATCGGCGCTATGCAAGCCTGCCGGCTTGCTCCCCTCTCCCGCTTGCGGGAGAGGGGCCGGGGGAGAGGGCCGGCGCATCCACGGAGTCCCGCCCCCAAATCGCGACATAGCTAGTCCCAACAGACGATGGCACCCCGCCCCACCGGTGCAAACATCAAGGCCAGCTACAAGACCAAGCAACAAGGAGACCGCGGTGCATCACGACAACAATCCCAAGGAACTGGCGGCACGGCTGATCGCGCGTGCCGAGCAGATGATTCCGGTGCTGGCCCAGCGCGCCGCGCAGGCCGAGGCCGAAGCGCGCATTCCCGCCGAGACCATCGCCGACATGCAGGCCGCGGGCTTCTTCAAGGTGCTGCAGCCCCGCCGCCACGGCGGCTACGAACTCGATCCGCAGACCTTCTTCCGCATCCAGATGGCGCTGGCCAAGGGCTGCATGTCCACCGCCTGGGTCTATGGCGTGGTCGGCGTGCACAACTGGCAGCTGGCGCTGTTCGACGAGCGCGCGCAGCAGGAAGTGTGGGGCAGCGATCCGGCCACGCTGATCGCTTCGACCTATATGCCGGTGGGCAAGGTCACGCCGGTCGAAGGCGGCTATCGCTTTTCCGGCCACTGGAAGTTCTCCAGCGGCAGCGAACTGTGCGACTGGGTCTTCCTGGGCGGGCTGGTGCCGCCGGCGGAGCCGGGCGGCGCCTATGACTACCGCACCTTCCTGCTGCCGCGCTCCGACTACAAGATCGTGCGCAACTGGGATGTGCTGGGCCTGCGCGCGACCGGCAGCCACGATATCGTGGTCGAGGACGTGTTCGTGCCCGAGTACCGCACCCACCGCGCCGTCGATGGCGCCATGGGCACCAGCCCGGGGCTGGCCGCCAATGACGTTCCGCTGTACCGGCTGCCGTTCGCGCAGATCTTCGTGCGCGCGGTGTGCACCGCCTGCATCGGGGCGCTGGAAGGCACGCTCGATGACTTTGTCGCCTATGCCGACGGCCGCGTCAGCAGCAACGGTGGCGGCAAGACCGCGGAAGACGGCGGCGCGCAGATGGCTTGCGCCAACGCGCAGCTCGCCATCGACGAGATGCGGACCATCCTTGAGCGCAATTTCGACGAGCTGCTGGCCGTTGCGCGTGAAGGCGGCCAGGTGCAGACCCCGCGCCGCCTGCATTTCCGCTACCAGTCCGCGCAAGTGGCCGAGCGCTGCGCGCAGCTGGCCAACGGCCTGCTGCGCTATGCCGGCGGCAACGGCATCTACCGCAGCAACCCGATGGTGCGCCGTTTCCTCGACCTGCATGCGGCCCGCGCCCACTACGCCAACAACCTGGACCGCTTCGGCCAGAACCTGGGCGGCGTGATGATGGGCCGCGCCAACACTGACTTCTTCATCTGAGCCGCGTGCCGGCACGGAGACCCAATATGAGCCAGAGCAGAGCGCGCATGCAGCCCAGCGAGTTTGACGTGGTGGTGGTCGGCTCGGGCGCCGGCGGCATGCTGGCCGCCTGCCGCGCCGCAGACCGCGGACTGTCGGTGGTGGTGCTGGAAAAGAGCAGCCAGTACGGCGGCACCTCGGCGGTGTCCGGCGGCGGCATCTGGATTCCGCTGAACCACCATATCGCGCCGGCAGGCGGGCGCGACGACTACGCCACGGCGCTGGAATACATACTGGCGTGCGCCGGGGAGCACGGTGATCCGCAGCGCGTGCGCGCCTATCTTGAGCAGGCGCCCCGCATGCTCCAGTACCTGGAGCAGCAGGCCGGCGTGCGCTACTACACGCTGCCGCGCTACGCGGACTACTTCCAGAAGGTTCCGGGTGCGATGCCGGGCTACCGCGCGCTCGACCCGATGCCGTTCGACGGCGCGCAGCTGCGCGAGGAATTCTCGCGGCTGCGGCCGCCGTCGCCGGGCACGCTGGTGGGCGGGCGCGTGGCCGTGACCTCGGCCGAGGCGCATGCACTGCTGTGCCGCGCGCCCGGCTGGTTTGGCCTGGCGGTGCGCCAGTTTGCCCGTTACTGGCTCGACCTGGGCTGGCGCCGCAAGACCCGGCGCGACCGCCGGCTCACGCTCGGCAACAGCCTGGTCGGCGGCCTGCGGCGGGCGATGATGGACCGTGCGATTCCGCTGTGGCTCGACACCGCGCTGCAGGACCTGATCGTCGAGGACGGCACCGTCCGCGGCGTGCGCGCGGTGCAGGACGGGCGCGTGGTGGAGATCCGCGCGCTGCGCGGCGTGATCCTGGCCGCCGGCGGCTTCGAGCGCAACCAGGCCATGCGCGAACAGTACCTGCCGCAACCGACCCAGGCCGCCTGGAGCGCGACCCCGCCCAATAACACCGGCGACGGCATCCGCGCGGCCCAGGCCGCCGGTGCCGGCGTGGCGCTGATGTCCCACGTCTGGGGCGCACCCACCGTGCATGTGCAGGGCGAGGAAAAGCAGCGCGCGCTCTTTATCGAGCGCGCCATGCCCGGCTGCCTGGTGGTGAACGGGCAGGGCCGGCGCTTCGTCAACGAGGCCGCGCCGTATTCCGAGTTCGTGCCCGCCATGTACCGCGACCACGAGAAGACCGGCAGCAGCGTGCCGGCGTGGATGGTGTTCGACGCCACCTTCCGCCACAAATACCCGTGCGGGCCGATCCTGCCCGGCTCGGTCATGCCGGACCGCAGCATTCCGGCAAGCCTGTCCGGCATCCTGGTGCGCGCCGACTCGCTGGCGCAGCTGGCGCAGCAGATCGGTGTCGATGCCGATGGCCTGGCCGACAGCGTGGCCCGCATGAACCGCTATGCGGCCACCGGCGTCGACGAGGAATTCGGCAAGGGCGACAACCTGTTCGATACCTACTACAGCGACCCGGCAGTGCAGCCCAACCCGTGCCTGGCGCCAATTGGCAAGGCGCCGTTCTACGCCGTGCGCATCGATGCCGGCGACATCGGCACCAAGGGCGGCCTGGTGACGGACGCCAGCGCGCGCGTGCTGCGCGACGACGGCACCGCCATCGCCGGGCTGTTCGCCATCGGCAATACCAGTGCCTCGATGATGGGCACCAGCTATCCCGGCGCGGGCTCGACACTGGGCCCGGCCATGACCTTCGGCTTTATTGCTGCCGACGTGCTCTCCCAGAACGCGCGCCAGCCTGCCGCCGCGCCCCATGCTCAAACCGTACAGGAGGCCTTATGAGCGCCAACCCCGAACCCAGCACCGCATTGCGCGATGACATGCTGATGGCGATGCGCCGCATGGCGCGCTCGGTGGCGGTGATCAGCTGCCGCCATGGCGAGCGCCGCTATTCGATGTCCGTGACCGCGGTCGATTCGCTGTCCGCGGACCCGCCTTCGCTGCTGATCTGCATCAACCGCAATTCTTCGATCTACCCGCCGCTGGATGCCGGTGCGGACTTCTGCATCAACCTGCTGGCAGCCGACCACCGCGATATCGCGGTGGACTGCAGCGGCCGGCTCAAGGGCGAGGAACGCTTCACCAGTGGCGAGTGGGAGGACGACCTGCTCGGCGTGCCGTGCCTGCGCGACGCCCAGGCGAACCTGGTTTGCCAGCAGGATGGCCGCTTCGACTACGGCACGCACGCGGTCTTCATCGGGCGCCTGCGCGAGGTAAAGCTGGCCGGCGAGGTGTCGCCGCTGGTTTATGTCGATGGTGCCTATACCACGTCCGCGCCGCTTGGCGCACTGTGTTCGGCATAAGCCGGGAGCGCAAGCCAGCATGTACCCTCCGCCCGATTCCGCCACGCCGGTCCACGCGCCGCTGCGCCTGGACGATCCGCACGCATACCCGTGGCAGGCCGCCTGCGATGCCGTGGTGGTGGGCTTCGGCGCTGCCGGGGCCTGTGCCGCGCTGGAAGCCGCGCATGGCGGCGCGCGCGTGATCGTTGCGGAACGCTTCGAAGGCGGGGGCGCCAGCGCCAAGAGCGGCGGGGTGGTCTACGCGGGTGGCGGCACGCCCTACCAGTCCGCCGCGGGCTATGCCGATACACCGCAGGCGATGGCGGACTACCTGCGCCAGGAGACGGGCGGGGTCGTCAGCGATGCCACGCTGCAGGCGTTCTGTCAGCGCAGCCGCGAGATGATCGGCTGGCTGGAAGGCCTGGGCGTGCGCTTTGCCGCCACCGTGCCGCCGCGCAAGACCTCGTATCCGGCGCAGCCCTACTACCTCTACTACTCCGGCAACGAAGCGGTGGCCGCGTATGCGCAGCATGCCGCGCCCGCGCCGCGTGGTCACCGCGTGAAAGGCCCCGGCATGTCCGGCCGCACGCTGTACGGCGTGCTGCGCGGCGCCGTGCAGGCCCGGCCGGAGGTGACGGTGATGCGCCAGACCGCGGCGCGGCGGCTGATTCTCGACCAGGACGGCGCGGTTGTCGGCATCGAGCTGTGGCAACTGCCGCCGGGCCGCCACCAGAGGCGCCACGCCCGCCTGGCGCGCCTGGCCGAGCGCCTGCACAACGCAGCGCCTGCGCTGGCCGACCTGCTGCGCGAGCGCGTGCTGCAACTGGAACTGCGCCATGCGCGCCCGGTCGCGGTGCGCACCGGCGCGGTGGTGCTGGCCACCGGGGGCTTTATCTTCAACCGCGCCATGGTGGCGCGCCACGCCGGCAAGTACCTGCGGACCTGGCGCCTTGGCGCAACCGGCTGCGACGGCAGCGGCATCCGCCTCGGCGAGTCGGCTGGCGCGGCCACGCGGCACCTGGAGCGGGTTTCGGCATGGCGCTTCATCAATCCGCCGTTCGACTGGGCGCGCGGCTGCGTGGTCGATGCGCAGGGTGCGCGCATCGGCAACGAGGAGACTTATGGCGCCACCCTTGGCCACGCCATCTGCGAACGGCACGGCGGGCGGGCCTGGCTGGTCCTGAACCGCGAACTGGCGCGCGCCGCCCTGCGCGAATGCCTGGGCGGCCGGCTGTGGGCCTTCCAGGCCTTGCCCGCGGCGCTGCTGATGCTGGCGGGGGCGCGGCGCGCCGCCAGCCTCGAAGCGCTTGCCAGCAAGCTGGGCATGCCGGGCGCGGCGCTGCGGGCCACCGTCGATGCCTATAACGCCGCGGCCCGCGGCGAGATTCCCGATCCGGCCGGCAAGTCGGCGCCGATGTGCGCGTCGCTCGAGAACGGGCCGTGGCTCGCCATCGACATCTCGGCCAACAGCCGCGTCTTTCCGTGTCCGGCCATCACGCTGGGCGGCTTGTCGGTGGAAGAGTCCAGTGGCCGTGTACTGGCCGCCGCTGGCACGCCCATTCCAGGGCTCTACGCCGTGGGCCGCACTGCCGTTGGCATCGCATCCAACCATTACGTAAGCGGCCTGTCGCTTGCCGACTGCATCTGGTCGGGGCGCAACGCGGGCCGCCATCTGACACGACAGCCTGCCGGCGACCGGCAGGCACACACCAACGAGGAGACCACCCATGAGCCAACGTACTGAAGGAAAGATTGCCATCGTCACCGGGGCCGCCAGCGGCGTCGGCAAGGAAGACGCACTGCTGCTGGCGCGCGAAGGCGCGCGCGTGGTGCTGACCGACCTCAACGAGGAAGCGGGCCATGCGCTGGCGCGCGAGATCGGCGAAACGGCGCTGTTCGTGCCGCATGACATCGCCAGCGAAGCCGGCTGGCAGCAGGTGATGGCGCGCACCGAAAAGCAATTCGGCGCGCCCAGCGTGCTGGTCAACAATGCCGCCATCCTGATGCTGGGTTCGGTCGAGGACGCCACGCTGGAGCAATGGCAGCGCGTGATGCGCATCAATGCCGACGGCTACTTCCTCGGCTGCAAGTACGGCGTGGCCGCGATGAAGGCGGGCGGCGGCAGCATCGTCAACATGTCGTCGGTGGCGGCGCTGGGCGGCATGGGCGCGTTCTGCGCCTACAGCGCGAGCAAGGGCGCGGTGGCCGCGCTCACGCGCGCCGTGGCGGGGCACTGCAAGCAGAGCGGCTACCGGATCCGCTGCAACTCGATCCACCCGGACGGCATCCTCACGCCGATGACCGCGGCCTTCCTGCCGGGCGGCACCGCGGCCCTGCCGGAGGAGGTGGGCGGCGCCGAGCCGATGCAGCGCATGTGCCATCCGCGCGACGTGGCCAACCTGGTGCTGTTCCTGGCCTCCGACGAATCGCGCTTTATCAACGGTGCGGAACTGCGCATCGACAACGCGCAGACCATCATGGGCGTGGCCTGACCCCGCCCCAAGCAGAAGAAGGACATCATGGCGCCAGTGCAATTCCACCGGCTGCAGATCGCCGAAGTGGTCACGGAAACGGACCAGGCGCATTCGCTGGTATTCGCGCTGCCGGACGGCCTGCGCGATGCGTTTGCCTACCGTCCCGGGCAGTTCCTGACCCTGCGCGTGCCCGTGGACGGCGTGCCGCTGCAGCGCTGCTATTCGCTGTCGAGCACGCCTGAGGTGGACAACGCCCTGCGCGTGACGATCAAGCGCGTGCAGAGCGGGCGCGTGTCCAACTGGATCTGCGACCATCTGGGCGCGGGCGATACGGTCGAGGTGATGCCGCCGGCCGGGGTGTTCACCCCGCCTGCGCTGCATGGCGATTTCCTGCTGCTGGCCGGCGGCAGCGGCATCACGCCGGTCCTGTCGATCGCCAAGGCGGCGCTGCGCCACGGGCGCGGCGCGGTCACGCTGGTCTATGCCAACCGCGACGAGCGCTCCATCATCTTCCGCGAGGCGCTTGCGGAACTGGCGCGCAGCCACCCTGGCCGGCTGCGCGTGATCCACTGGCTCGACAGCGTGCAGGGGCCGCCCACGCAGCGCCAGATCGAGGAACTGGTGCGGCCGTGGAGCGTGGCGCAGTGCTTTGTCTGCGGACCCGGCCCGTTCATGGACGGCGCCCAGGCCGCGCTGCAGGCACTGGGCGTGCCGCGCGGGCAGCTGCATGTGGAGCGCTTCGTGTCCTTGCCCGATGTGCCGGCGGCAAAGGCACCGGCAAGCGGGGCCGCCAGCGCGGGGGACACCGCCCCGGCGTCTCCCGTGGCCGCGATGCGCGGTGCCGCGCTGACCGTGCAGCTCGACGGCGAGACCCACCACGTCGGCGTGGCGCCGGACGAAACCGTGCTCGACGCCCTGCAGCGCGCCGGCGTGGCCGCGCCCAATTCCTGCCGCGCCGGGCTGTGCGGCGCCTGCATGTGCCAGGTGACGCAGGGCGACGTGACGCTCGGCGAGAACCATGTGCTCGACCGCGCCGACCTGGAGGCGGGCTGGACCCTGGCTTGCCAGGCCCGCCCGTCCAGCGGCGAAATCCACCTGAAGTTCCCGGATTGACATGACCCCATCTGACATCATCGACGCCCTTGCGGCACCGGCCGGCCTCGACCTCGACCTCGCCGCCGCCAACGACGACATTGCCGCGACCATTCCCGAGCTGGTGCGGCGCGCGGCCAGGCGCCACGGCGAGCGCATCGCCATCCAGGAAGACGGGCTGCGCCTCACCTACGCCGCGCTCGACGCCAGCCGGATACAGGCGGCCCGGGGGCTGATGGCGCTGGGCGTACAGCCCGGCGACCGCGTTGCCGTCTGGGCGCCGAACTTCTCCGAATGGATCATCGCGGCGCTGGCCACGCACAGCATAGGCGCGGCGCTGGTGCCGCTCAACACGCGCATGAAGGGGGCCGAAGCCGGTGCCGTACTGGCCGACAGCGGCGCGCGCCTGCTGTTCTGCGTCGACGGCTTCCTCGGCGAAAGCTATCCGCAGATGCTGGCGCCGCACCGCCCCGCCACGCTGGAGCGGCTGGTGATCCTGCGCCCCGGGCAGGGCCGGGCGCCCGGCCCCGACGAGCTGGCCTGGGAAGCCTTCCTCGCGCTGGCGCCACAGGCGGACATGGCGGCGTTCGCAAAGTGCGAGGCCGGCGTGCGCGGCGACACGCTGATGGACATCATGTTCACATCGGGCACCACCGGGCGTCCCAAGGGCGTGATGACGGCCCACGCGCAGAACCTGCGCGCCATCGACGGCTGGGCCGCCATCACGGGGGTGCGGCCGGGCGACCGCTACCTGATCGTCAATCCGTTCTTCCATACCTTCGGCTACAAGGCCGGATGGCTCGCCGCGCTGTCGCGCGGGGCCACGGTGCTGCCCCACCTGGTGTTCGACGCCGAAGCCGTGATGACGCGCGTGGAGAACGAACGCATCACGGTGCTGCCCGGGCCGCCGACGCTCTACCAGACCCTGCTCAACGCCCCGCGCCTGCGTGAGTTCGACCTGTCGTCGCTGCGCGTCGCGGTGACCGGCGCCTCGGCGATCGCGCCCGCGCTGATCCAGCGCATGCGCGACGAACTGGGCTTCGACACCATCATCACCGGCTACGGCCTGACCGAGTCGTGCGGCTTTGCCACGCTGACCCGCGCCGGCGACGACGCCGAAACGGTCGCCGCGACCTCTGGCCGCGCCATGCCGGGAATCGAGATCCGCTGCATCGATGCGCAGGGGCACCCCGTCGCCACCGGCGAGCCGGGCGAGGTGCTGGTGCGGGGCTACAACGTGATGCAGGGCTACTTCGGCTTGCCCGAAGCGACGGCCGAAGCCATCGACAGCGATGGCTGGCTGCACACCGGCGATGTCGGCACGCTCGATGCGCGCGGCTACCTGCGCATCACCGATCGCATCAAGGACATGTTTATCGTGGGCGGCTTCAATTGCTACCCGGCGGAGGTGGAGAAGCTGCTGGTGGCCCACCCGGCCGTGGCCCAGGTGGCGGTGGTGGGCATGCCGCATGAGCGGCTGGGCGAAGTGGGGCGTGCCTACGTGGTGCTGCGCCACGGCGCGCGCGTTGACGCCGAAACCCTGATCGCCTGGGCACGCCGGCACATGGCCAACTACAAGGTGCCGCGCGAGGTGCTGTTCGTGACGTCGCTGCCGGTCAGCGCGGCAGGCAAGGTGCTGAAGTACCAGTTGCGCGAAGCCTGATGAACAAGGAACCGACCATGACCGATATCGCCTCCATTGCCGGCCGCCTTGCGCGGCTGGAAGCCGCGGAGGCGATCCGCGCGCTCAAGCTGCGCTACCTGCGCGCTTGCGATGACAAGGACCCTGACGCGATGCGCGCCTGCTTCGTGCCGGACAACGCGCATATCCACTATGACCGGATCGGCAGCTTTGCCGGGCGCGAGGCGCTGGTGCAGTGCTTTGCGGAGCTGGCGTGCCGGCCAACGCTGCGGGAGATGCATTTTGCGGGGCAGGGGGATATCCGTGTACTGGATGACAATCTGGCGCAGGGCAGCTGGGATCTGGCCTACCTGGCGCTGGATGATGCCAGTGGTTCGCGCACGTTCCTGACGGGGCGCTATGCGGATGAGTATGTGCGGGTTGATGGGGCGTGGATGATCCGGTCGACGGTGTTTTCGACGGGGTTGTTGTCGGAAGGTACGTAGCAGGGTGCGCTTGTTTGCTCCCCTCTCCCGCTTGCGGGAGAGGGGCAGGGGGTGAGGGTGGGCGCTGGCATACCGACGGCTTTACTTCGTTGAAGCTCCGGCCCTCACCCCACCCCTCTCCCACTGCGCGGGAGAGGGGAGCGTATGCGAGGGGTCGTGGCTAATTCAATCCCTATTCCACAATTGCCGGATGCGCCGGCGGCGGACCGCCCATCACCTGCCGGTAAGAAGGCGGCTGCAGCCCGTCCGCATCCACAATCCCATACCCCAGCGCCGCCTCCGCCCACGATCAGTACCTGCCCCGATTTCCCCATCAAGTCGGGATTGCGGTAAAGCGCATGAATGACCTTGCCCGTGAACTCCGGCGTCTCCGCCACCGGCGCGAACGACGCGTACTTGTCGGGGTGCTTCTCCCACACGCGCTGCATACGCGCAGTGCGCAGCGGCCCCATCCACACTGACATCGCCGCCACGCCATGCGGTCGCAGGTCGACCGCCATGTCGTGCGCGAACTTGTCGATGCCGGCCTTCTGCGCGCCGTAAGCCGGCCCGTGCATATAGCAATTGGCGCCAAATGACGAGGTGAACACGATCAGCCCGTGCCCCTGCGCGGCCATCACCGGAGCGGCGTGCCAGCTGGCCACGTAGCCCGAGCGCAGGCTCACGTCAAGGATGCCCGCCATCTCCAGCGGCTTTTGCCAGAACGGTCCCGGCAGGATCAGTTCGTCATGCAGGAAGGTGGCGTTGTTGATCAGGATATCCACCCGTCCGGACTCCTCGCGCACGCGGCGGAACAGCGCCGCGACTTGCTTGTCATCGCCGTGGTCGCAGGCCACGGCGATGCCGCGCCCGCCAAGCGCATCGACCTCGCGTGCAGTGGCGTGGATGGCGCCGGGCAGTGGCCCTTGAGCGCTGCAAACGCTGTGGCCGTACCGGGCTGTGCTATCTGATTGACGATTCGCACCTGAGCCATTCCGGGCGCTGGTGGCGGGTGCTGGTGCCCGCGCCCTCGGTGCCGACCATCGAGCCCGCCAATGCCCCCGCCTTCATCGAGGCGCAACCCTGGTACTTCAGAGGCGGGTCATATTTCAGGTCAACCGTGCAGCGCCACACGGGGCCTGCATGGGCGCGCTTGGGATCGGGCTGTCCGTACCTGTGATTTGAGATTATTCAGCACAGACAACAAGATCTTTCATCGCGGTTAGGAATTAGCTGATTGATTCCTTAAGCATTTTGCGTGCAAATGATCGTGCGCACACGCGTGAAGCACAAGCCAAAACGGAGAGCATATGCAGAGCAATACGAAGCGGCCGACTTGCGTCATGGGGGCTACGCCATGAGGCACGGGCGCACCTTGGTAAGGAAGCGGTTGACGGCTGACTGCGCGCCGGAGCATGGCCGATGGCAAGGCTTCGTGCGGCGGGCCATGCTTATCCCGGTTCTGGCGGCCGTCTTGGCAGGTGCAACTGCCTGTGCCAACACAGAGGATTCCTGGCTTGCGGATGCCAATCCAAAGTCCAAATACATCGCCGGTGACGTCAATCCTCTGAACTACACCCCCTTCTATATTCACCGCGTAAGTATCAAAGGGCCGGGCGAAATTGGTGGCGGGGGCGGTAACGTGATGCCGGTAGAGCCAAACGGACATCCATCAACAGGAGGGGGGCGTTGCTGCATGACCTTCCCGCGCCAATGGCAGTCCGATCTTCGCATCACCGTGCGTTGGCTGATGGACAAGGCTCAGGATGGCAAGACTCCGGGCTATTGGTACAAGGCCGAAAACGTTCGCTTCGCCCAATACAACGGCAATGAGACCTATGGTGCTTGGGCCATCTTCCTGCCGGGCGACCGGGTCAAGTTGATGGTTGCAGACGGCAACGCCAATGGCCAAAACAGTGTCAGTCAACGCCCGGCGGAAGACGATCCGGATGTTTTTCAAGGTGTGCGCGACGACGAGTGGAATCTCAAATACCGACGCGGAGGTTTGCAATGACCGTTGTGAAATGGCCGGAGCAGATGCCAGAAGGCGGGCGACTGGCGCAGAGCAAGGACGCTTGGTCATCGGGAGCCGACTTGCGTCATGCGGGCTACGCCATGAGGCAGGGGCGTACATCGGTAAGGAAGCGGTTGACGGCTGACTGCGCGCCGGAGCATGGCCGATGGCAAGGCTTCGTGTGGCGGGCCATGCTTATCCCGGTTCTGGCTGCCGTCTTGGCAGGTGCAACTGCCTGTGCCAGCACAGAGGATTCCTGGCTTGCGGATGCCAAGCCAAAGTCAAAATACATCGCCGGTGACGTCAATCCTCTGAACTACACCCCCTTCTATATTCACCGCGTAAGTATCAAAGGGCCGGGCGAAATTGGTGGCGGGGGCGGTAACGTGATGCCGGTAGAGCCAAACGGACATCCATCAACAGGAGGGGGACGTTGCTGCGTGACCTTCCCGCGCCAATGGCAACCCGATCTTCGCGTCACCGTGCGCTGGCTGGTGGACAAGGCTCAGGATGGCAAGACCCCGGGCTATTGGTACAAGGCTGAAAACGTTCGTATCGCGCAGTATGACGGGTCTCAGACCGGCGGTGCCTGGGTCATATTTCTGCCCGGCGACCGGGTCAGGCTGATGATTGTGGACGGCAATCACGATGGTGGAAACAATGCCAACAAGCGACCCGCAGACGATGATCCACTGATCGCGCAGGGCGTGCGTGACGACGAGTGGAATCTTAAATACCGACGGGGAGGTCTGCAATGACGGTTGTGCATTGGCCGGAACTGATGCCGGAAGGCGGACGCCTTGCTGAAAGCAAGGCAGCCTGGTCCCTGGGTGCGGGGTATGGACCGACCCTCTGTGCGAATGCCCCCAGACCATTCACATCAACCTGTTCTTCGACGGCACCAACAATAATGACGATGCAGACAACGAAACGTGGCGGGATTCCAAGTTCAAGACCCACACCAATGTGGCGCGTTTGTTCAGCGTGTCAAAGCTTAAGCCGGACGAGGGCTTGTTTTCGTACTACATTCCTGGCGTCGGTACGCCATTTGCCAAGCTGGGCGAACCCGACTACTCCCCGAAGGGCAAGGCGCTGGCCGAAGGCTTTGACCAGCGTTGCGTCTGGGGGATGACTCGCGTGCTCAATGCTGTGCACTATGCGATTATACGGAACGCAGATGCTCAGCTTATTAGTGACGACCATGCCAAGGCAATCTGTGATGCAACTGCAAAGGGCAATGCATCCAAGCTGATGGACAAGATTCGCATACTGGGCATCACCCACAGCAACCGCATTGACGATGGGCCGCAGAGCCGAGCCATCAAAAAAATCTGGATCAACGTCTTTGGCTTCTCGCGCGGAGCCGCAGGCGCCCGCGTCTTTGTCAACAAGCTGATCAACGAGTGGGCGCCTGGCGGCCAGATCAGCGAGCAAACCGGACGGCGCGCTCTACCTTACGAGGTCAACTTCCTCGGCCTTTTGGACACGGTTGCCTCTGTGGGCCTGCCCGATTCGACCCGCGCCACCGTCAACCTGGACAGGTTCGCCGGGCATTCCGGATTTGCCCGCAGGGGCGGGCTGAACGTGCCGGAGGAGGCCAAAGCCTGCGCGCATTTCTACTCGATCCACGAGCAGCGCATGAGCTTCCCGCTCGATACCATTCGGATCAAGGAAAGCTACCCAAAGACATTGCGCCGCTGGGAGGTGGGTTACCCCGGTGTG
Organism: Cupriavidus sp. CP313; assembly: GCF_054072015.1. Classification (NCBI taxonomy): domain Bacteria; kingdom Pseudomonadati; phylum Pseudomonadota; class Betaproteobacteria; order Burkholderiales; family Burkholderiaceae; genus Cupriavidus; species Cupriavidus sp. CP313. Next base: position 236,737 of record NZ_JBSVZB010000006.1, read on the forward strand.
CACTCCGACGTGGGCGGTGGCTACGGCCCCAACGAACAGGGCAAGGCCCGTGACGGGGACAGCAGCAAGCTCAGCCAAATCCCGCTGCACGACATGTACATTGCGGCGCTCAAGCGTGGCGTGCCCCTTATGCTTGGGGACTCCATTGAGAAGCGCGATGATCTGCGGGAGGACTTTGCCATCCACTCAGGTACCGTCGCAGCGTTCAACGACTGGCGCCGAAACCTGTTCAACGTATCCAGCGTGGAAGACGCCTTGCGCTTTGGCATGGGCCAACTGCTGAGTTGGCGTACATTGCGGGCTCAGGTTGGCACCGGCCAGTATGTGACTGAACGTGCCTTCTACAAGGCTGCTCCGGAGGATGCCAAAACGCCTCGCAAGGTCTTCCGGGATGTCGAGAAGGCCGAACGCGACGACCCGGAGTGCAAGCGCCTTAAGGCGGAGATTTCCCGTCTTGAACAGGAGCGATCCGATGCGCATAACCAGCGACCCTATCCTGCCATGTACCAAGGAGTTTCGGACCTCACTGAGAAGATTGAGGCGAACAGGCTCTCGTTACAGCGTCGGCGGGAAGTCCTGTACGGCCAGCAAGCCGGCAAGACAGACCCTGCGCGCCCTGCGGAAGGCGCAGACGAGATCGTTACCAATGACCAGAGCGATCTGCGCGAGGGGGCAGAACAGATGCGTCTGTTGCTCGGCTACCTGTATCCAGATCAATCGGCGCGTTGGCAAGTGGATCGGCAGGAATTTGCCTGGCATCCCAGCGATCCGCAACCCCAGCGGGTGCCTGTGCTTTCCGTCAAACATGACCAACCTGGGGCAGACTCGCCGTGCGTCACATTGACCAGCAGCGGCTTCATCTTCCATTTGGCGCGTACGACCCTCGTGCAACACTGGGACGCGGATGACGACTTGCTGGCGGCCCCGGACGCGGGTGTAGTGAGCTTCCTGAAACAGCACACCTCGCCCGAGGCCGTGGCGCGCCTGGACAAAGCCGCTATCGCACTCTATGACGACTACGTACACGACAGCCGGATCTGGTTTCGCATCCCGTTTTTTAACGAATATGCGCCAGGCGGCTACGGCTGGCCCCGGGTGATTTTCGCGGGCGATGACGACCGCAAGCCCTACCTGGCGCTTGCGCCAGCGGCGAATCTGCCGGATGCAGGTGATGAGCTTGCGGTGGCATAGCTTCGCGGCGGAATAGGTCTACGCGTTGCATTTGTTCACAAGGCGTAGGGCGGCAGCTAGTCCAATCCCTATTCCACAATCGCCGGATGCACCGGCGGCGGCCCGCCCAGTGCCTGCCGGTACGACGGCGGCTGCACCCCGTCGGCATCCACAATCCCATACCCCAGCGCCGCCTCCGCCGCGATCAACACCCGGCCCGATTTCCCCATCAGGTCGGGATCGCGGTAAAGCGCGTGAATGACCTTGCCCGTGAACTCCGGCGTCTCCGCCACCGGGGCGAACGACGCGTACTTGTCCGGATGCTGCTCCCACACCCGCTGCGTACGCGCAGTGCGCAGCGGCCCCATCCACACCGACACCGCCGCCACGCCATGCGGACGCAAATCCACCGCCATGTCGTGCGCGAACTTGTCGATGCCCGCCTTCTGCGCGCCGTAGGCCGGGCCGTGCATATAGCAGTTGGCACCGAATGACGAGGTGAACACGATCAGCCCGCGGCCCTGCGCGGCCATGATGGGCGCGGCATGCCAGCTGGCCACGTAACCCGAGCGCAGGCCCACGTCGAGGATGCCGGCCATCTCCAGCGGCTTCTGCCAGAACGGCCCCGGCATGATGAGCTCGTCGTGCAGGAAGGTCGCATTGTTGACCAGGATGTCGATCCGACCGGATTCCTTGCGCACACGCCCGAACAGACGCGCCACCTGCGCATCGTCGCGATGATCGCACGCGACCGCGATGCCGCGCCCGCCCAGCGCATCGATCTCGCGCGCCGTGGCGTGGATGGTGCCGGGCAGCGGTGCGCTGCCTTCCTGCTCCGTGCGTCCGGTCACATACACCGTAGCGCCTGCCGCGCCGAGCGCCAGCGCGATGCCCTTGCCGGCACCGCGCGAGCCACCCGTGACGACGGCGACGATGGCCTGTTCCGCCTGCTTCATGTCTGTCTCCTGTGTCAGTGATGCGCAGGCTCCGCCCGGGCCGCCCGCGTAGATCGAAGCTTGGGGCGGGCGTGGCGTCGGGACATCCTTCGTTCGGACTAAGCGCTACCCGGTCCGGATACTCCACGCGGACGATGGCCCCCGGCGCGGCAAGGCCGACGATAGTCCCCATCCCAACGACCGCCGGCGCGCCGTATTCGGCACCGGCGGTCACAACAAGGAGTGAGACTGGCCATGTCTGAACTGGAGTGCAAAGAAGCCATCCATGCCCTGACCTGCCGCTATGCGCAGGCGGTGGACCGGCGCGATTTCCCGAAACTGGCGGCGCTGTTCACGGCGGACGCATGGCTGAGCGGGCCGGGCTTCCGCATGGACGGACCGCAGGCGATTGCTGACGGCATGGCATCGCTCGGCCAGTACAGCGCCACGCAGCATCACGTGCACCAGCAACTGGTCGAAGTCGATGGCGATAGCGCGACCGGCGAGACCTATTGCGTGGCCAACCACCTGTACGAACAGGACGGCGTGCCGCGCAAGCTGGACTGGGGCATCCGCTACCAGGACCGCTTCGTGCGGCGCGACGGCCAGTGGCGCATTGCCGCGCGCGAGCTGTTGGTGGACTGGACGCAGGACCTGCCGCTGCGGGGGGCATGATGACGACGACCCGTGTACTGGAAGGCAAGACGGCCCTCGTCACCGGCGGCGCCGGCGGCATCGGTGCGGCCAGCGCGCTGGCGCTGCTGCGCGACGGCGCGGCGGTCGTACTCATGGGGCGGCGGCGCGAAGCGCTGGAAGCGGCACGGCGCAGCCTGTGCGCGCAGCTGCCCGGCGCCACCGTGGCAATCAGCGTCGGCGACGCCTGCCGCGAGGATGACGTGCAGGCCGCGCTGCAGCAGGCCTGGGAGCTGGAGCGGCGCCTCGATATCGTGGTCGCAACCGTCGGCGGGGGCGGTTTCCGTCCGCTGCTGATGCATGACGCCGCCTCGCTGATGGCGGAGCTGGAGCTGAACATCGCCAGCGCGTTCCTGGCGGTGCGCCATGCGTCGCCGCTGATGGCACCGCATGGCGGCGCGATCGTCTGCATCTCGTCGAACGCGGCGCGCATGACCTGCCGCTGGCTGTCGGCGTACTGCGCCGCCAAGGCGGGGCTGGAAGCGTTCGTGCGCGCCGCGGCCGAGGAGCTGGCGGGATGCGGCATCCGCGTCAATGCGGTGCGTCCGGGGCTCACCCGCTCCGGCGCGACCGGACCGATGTTCGACAACCCGGCCATCCTCGACAAGTTCGTCGCGCAGATGCCGCTGGGCCGCGCCGGCGAACCGGACGACATTGCCAGTGCGGTGCGCTACCTGGCAGGACCGGAATCGGGCTGGGTGACCGGACAGAGCATCGCCGTGGACGGTGGCAGCGAGCTGCGCGGCAATCCCATCCTCGATGAAACCGTGGCTGCGGTGTATGGCGAAGCCGCGCTGCAGGCCGTGCTGGCCGGCAGGATTCCCGAAGCCGGCTGAAGCCGACAACCCAAGGAGAGAAGCGATGCATCAAGTCAAGGACAAGGTTGCGCTGGTGACCGGCGCGGCCAGCGGGGTCGGGCGCGCCGACGCGCTGCTGCTGGCGGCCGAAGGCGCGCGCGTGGTCATCAGCGATGTCAACCAGGAGGCCGGGCAGGCACTGGCCCGGGAGATCGGGGATGCGGCCATGTTCGTGCGCCACGACATTGCCAGCGAGGAGGACTGGCGCAAGGCCATGGCCGCCACGCAGGACCGCTTCGGCCGGCTCGACGTGCTGGTCAACAATGCGGCCATCTGTCCGCTCGGGTCGATCGAGGAAACCTCGCTCGACAGCTGGCGGCAGGTCATGCGCGTCAATGCCGACGGCTATTTCCTGGGCTGCAGGTTCGGTGTGCAGGCAATGAAGGGCAACCCCGCCGGGGGCTCCATCGTGGTGATGTCGTCGGTGGCGGCGCTGGGCGGGCTGCCGATGATGTGCGCGTACAGCGGCGCGAAGGGCGCCGTTACCGCGCTGACGCGCAGCGTGGCTGTGCACTGCAAGCAAAACGGCTACCGGATCCGCTGCAACTCGATCCATCCCGACGGAGTCTGGACGCCGATGACGCAGGCGCTGGTGCCGGACCTGGATCCGGCCGCGCTCGGCATCGGCACGGACCCGATGGCACGCATGTGCCAGCCGGAGGATGTGGCCAACCTGGTCCTGTTCCTGGCTTCGGACGCGTCGCGCTTTATCAATGGCGCGGAATTGCGCATCGATAACGCGCAGTTGATCTCGGGGCTGTAAGGCCGGCTGCGGGGGGCCGCTTTTTTGGGGCGCCGCAGGGGGGGGGTGGAGGTGCTGT